>CALCDN010000177.1 GCA_937900755.1 uncultured Acetobacter sp.
GCCAGCGCTCAGTGTCTCGTGGGCTCGGAGATGTGTATAAGAGACAGATGAATGACAGCGCGCACTCCCCAGCTTCCCCCGAGCTTAGTCTGGCTGATCGCCTGCACAAAAAACGGACCCACGCCACGGCCAGTTCCATGCTGCGCATGAGCGGGGGGGCGGGCTCGCTCCCCCTCCCCCCGAGCGAGCGCAACAAGCGCCCGCCCACATGGCGCAACGGCTACAGCGCGGTGCTGGACATCGGGTCCACCAAGATCACCTGCCTGATCGGCAAGGGCGAGGCCAATGGCATGCTCCGTGTGGCGGGCTATGGCTGGCGCCGCTCGGCGGGCGTGCGCAATGGCGCCATTACCGAGTTGCAGGAGGCCGAGGCCGCCATACGCGCAACCGTGGCGCAAGCCGAAAACATGGCCGAGCGCACCATAGACAAGGTGGTTGTCAACCTGTCCTGCGGGCACCCGGCCAGCCGCCTGTTCAATGTGCGCTGGCCCATTGGCGGGCGGGTTGTGAGTGAGGCGGATATTCGCCGCGTGGTCACCGAGGGGCGCGTGCAGGCCACCGTGCAGGGGCGTGAGGTCATTCACACCCTGCCCATAGACTTTACGGTGGACGACACGGAGGGCGTGTCCGACCCACGGGGGCACCTGTGCGAAACGCTCAAGGCGCGCCTGCACATTATTGACGCCGCCACCACTGCCCTGCTCAACCTTGAAACCGTGCTCAGCCGGGCGGAATTGCGGATGGAAGCCCTTGTCTCCTCCCCGCTCGCCTCCGGCCTGTCCGTGCTGGACGCCGATGAGCGCGACCTTGGCACGACAATTGTGGACATGGGCGGGGGCACCACGTCACTGGCGGTGTTTGGCGAAGGCCAGATCCTGCACACGGCCCAGATTGGTGTTGGCGGGCTGCACGTCACGCGTGATATTGCGCGGGGCCTTGGCACATCGCTCGATAACGCGGAGCGGCTGAAAACCGTTTACGGCAGTGCTGACCTGGCCTCCGATGTGGAAGACGAAGTCCTGACCGTGGAACTGCTGGGCAATGACGTGCCCCATTTTGAGCAGATATCACGCGCCCAGCTTGGCCGCATCATTCGCCCCCGCATGGAGGAAACGCTGGAACTGGTGCGTGAAAAACTCGATGGCGCGGGTCTTGGCATGGCCGCCAGCGGTCGCATCGTGCTGACTGGCGGCGGCTCCCTGCTCGATGGAATCCGCCTGCTGGCCGAGCGTATCCTGGGGGTGCCTGTCAGCGTTGGCCGCCATTCCGGCCCTGGTTTTACCCGCTCGGTCCGTCTGGGACGGCCCAAGAATATTGCAGGTCTGCCAGAAGATACCGCAGCCGCCGCGGGCTTTGCCACAGCCGCCGGGCTGCTGTTCTGGGCGGCCAGTGCGGAGCGCCCGTTCAGCGATGTGGAATTCCGTGAAGCAGCGCCAAGTGGTTTTTTACAAAAACTGGTTGCTTTTATTCGTGAGAGGGTTTGATTTGCCTCTCAAAAGCTTGGTAAACTCTCCGCAATCTTATCCAACCCGCCCCCGTTAACCCGCCGCAGTCCGGGAGAGACACATGACACTCAACCTAACCGTTCCACCCCAGACTCATGCCGACTTTTCGCCCAAGATCACCGTTATAGGCGTTGGCGGCGGGGGGACGAACGCGGTTGACAACATGATTGCCTCCAACCTGCAGGGGGTGGAATTTGTTGTTGCCAACACCGATGCGCAGAGTCTGGCCAAAAGCCTGGCCGACAGCCGTATCCAGCTTGGCCCGCACCTGACCCACGGCCTTGGCGCGGGTGCCAAGCCCGAGGTTGGCCGCGCGGCGGCGGAAGAAGCCGCGGACGAAATCGCCCGTTACCTGGACGGCGCGCATATGGTGTTCATCACCACCGGCATGGGTGGGGGCACGGGCACGGGGGCGGCTCCCGTTATTGCCCGCATGGCGCGGGAGAGGAACATCCTGACCATTGGCGTGGTCAGCAAGCCTTTTGCCTATGAGGGCAAACGCCGGGCGCGCGTGGCGGATGAAGGTATTCAGGAACTTCAGCAGTATGTTGATACGCTGATTGTCATTCCCAACCAGAATCTCTTCCGTATCGCCAACGAGCGCACCACCTTGCGTGAAGCCTACAAGCTGGCTGACGAAGTTTTGAACATGGGTGTACGCGGCGTTACCGACCTGATGATGGAACGCGGCTACGTCAACCTCGACTTTGCCGACATTCGCAGCGTCATGGCGGAAATGGGCAAGGCCATGATGGGCACGGGCGAGGCCGAAGGCGACAACCGTGCGGTCGAAGCCGCCGAAGCCGCCATTTCCAACCCGCTGCTTGAAGACACCTGCATGGCCACAGCCAAGGGTCTGCTGGTCAATGTGACCGGCGGCGAGGACATGACCTTCTTCGAGGCCGAAGAAGCCTTCAACCGCATCTGCCGCGAAGTGCCCGAAGATGCGAACATGATTTTTGGCACGGTCATCGATGAAAAAATGAGCGGGCGCGTTCGCGTGTCCGTTGTGGCAACCGGCATTGACGTGCCCCTGGGCGGTGCGGAGCGGCCCCATCTGGCGGCGGTGGAAACCGAGGCACAGCCGGAGCAGGCCTACACACCCCCACACACGCAGCCCAATGCCGCGCCAGCAGCGCAGATGCAGGCCCCCGCAATGGAGCAGCCCGTTGCGCCGCAGCAGCCACAGGCCTATGCCCCGGCACCGGGCCATGCAGCGCCTCCGGCACACTCCGTGCCCGGCCAGATGGCCGC
>CALCDN010000178.1 GCA_937900755.1 uncultured Acetobacter sp.
GGATGATCCGTACAACATGTATTTCACGCCCGATGGCAAGTCCGCCATTGTGGTGGCCGAAGCACGCAAACGCCTGGATTTCCGCGACCCGCACAGCATGCAGTTGCAGCACTCCATTGATGTGCCCGAGTGCAAGGGTGTCAACCACGCCGATTTTTCCATTGATGGGCGTTACGCCATTTTCACCTGCGAGTTTGGCGGGCATCTCGTCAAGGTTGATATGGTGGAAAAAAAGGTTATCGGGTACCTCAAGCTTTCCAGTGGTGGCATGCCGCAGGATATTCTGGTCTCCCCCAATGGAAAAACCTTCTACATTGCGGACATGATGGCCGATGGCGTGTTTTTGGTGGATGGAGACACATTCCGCGAGACAGGCTTTATCCGCACGGGGCTGGGTGCGCATGGGTTGTACCCCAGCCGCGATGGCACAAAAATGTATGTCGCCAACCGTGGCTCCCACCTGATCCACGGTCGCCCCCACAGCAAGGGTGGTGGGGTTTCGGTCATTGATTTTGCAACAAACAAGGTTGTGGCCACATGGCTTATTCCCGGTGGTGGCAGCCCGGATATGGGCAATGTCAGCGCGGACGGCAAGGCCTTGTGGTTGTCCGGGCGGTTTGATGATGTTGTGTACCGCATTAACACCGATGACGGGAGCATGATCAGCATTCCCGTGGGGCAGGAACCGCACGGCCTGACCGTATGGCCGCAGCCAGGGCGTTACTCCATTGGTCACACAGGTATCCTGCGTTAAGCCAACACGGATTTTATGGACTGTTGAAAAACCTTTCCTCATAACGGGGAAAGGTTTTTTTGTGTTTTAAGGGGGACGGCGCGGTGGATAGGCAAACCAATCAGGCCTTGCAGAAACTTTCACCCGAGCGTGTTCTTTCCACCGGGCAGGAGGACTTGCGCCAGCGTGTTGTGCGCTTCTGCTGTGAGCATGTGGCGCGGGGGAATGTGGTTTTTATTATTCAGGGGGATGCGGGAACCGGGAAAAGTATTGTCATCAACAAGATTTTTAATGACATACAAAAACTGTCCCGAGAAAAAAGCACCGTAAACGCCCTGTCGGGAACAAAGAACTACCTGCTGGTCAATCATCCAGAAATGATGAAACTTTACAGGAATATCTCGGAAAAATCGGAGTATGTAAAAAAATCGGATTTTGAGAGACCAACAACCTTCATCAACACCATGCACAAAACCGGACAGATGGCGGATATTGTCCTGGTGGATGAGGCGCATCTGCTTTTAACAAAATCCGACAGATACAACAGGTTCGCACAGGAGAACCATCTTGAGGAAATTCTCAAATGCGCGCGGGTTGTCGTGATTGTTTTTGATGACAAACAGATTCTCAAATTCAAAAGCCATTGGACGAAGGGGCTCCTGGCATCGGTTCTCGCCCAGAAACAGGTTGAAACCTGCCAGCTTGAAAACCAGTTCCGTATGCAGGCCGGGGCGGAAACCTTACGCTGGATAGAGGAATTTTGTAAAAAAACTATATTGCCTGTTCCCAGGGACCCCTCTTTTGATTTCAGGGTTTTTGAGGACGCGCAGGACATGTACGAACTGGTGTGCCAAAAAAACGCCGGGTTTGGCCTCTCCCGCATGGTTGCGACCTACGATTATCCCTACCGGCTGGATGGCAGGGAGCATTTTATAACCGAAGGGCGTTTTCACCTGCGGTGGGACATGGCAAGGCCGGAGGCCCGCCTGCCCTGGGCCGAACGGGCGGATACGATCGATGAGGTCGGCTCCGTTTACACCGTGCAGGGGTTTGACCTCAATTATGTTGGCCTCCTGCTCGGGCCTTCGGTGCGGTACGATGCGGGCCGCGACTCCCTCGTGCTCGACCCCTCCCGGTATGAGGATAGCGCAGCCTTTGCCGGTCGCGCAGGGCTTGCCCAGCCGGAGCAGAGCATGGAGCGGATCATGCTCAATGCGATCAATGTACTGATGACGCGGGCGGTCAGGGGGCTGTTCCTTTACGCGCACGATCCCGCGCTAAGGGCGCGCCTTGCGCATGCGCAAGGCAGGGTCATGACGACCTGAACAGGGGGTGATTGTCATTTCTGGCATGGCAGGTTTGTTCAGAGGGCAGGCTAAAACCGCACAAAACCGCCATTCCTGGATTGGAACAGAGGGTGCGCGCACTAAAATTTTCATACAGAACTTGTTCTGTCCTCATTCTGGTGCCAACTGAAAGATAATCATACAGGCTTACCCTACAGATCGGACACTTCCGCCATGTTTATCGAAACCGAAGGCACACCCAACCCCGCCACACTCAAGTTCCTGCCCGGTCAGGCCGTAGTGGGGGATGCGGGCACCATAGACTTTATTGATGCCGATGCCGTGGCGGGCCGCTCGGTTCTGGCCGATGCGCTGTTTGTCCTGCCTGGTGTCGCCCGCGTTTTTTTGGGGAATGACTTTGTCTCCGTCACCAAGGTCGACAGCGCGGACTGGGAGGAGTTGCGGCCGCTGGTGCTGTCCGCCCTGATGGACCATTTTGTGGCGGGCCTGCCGGTTGTGGCCGAGGGTGTGGCTGTCCATGAGGATGACGTTGCCCCCGAGGATGTGGAGATTGTTGTCCAGATCAAGGAACTGCTGGACACGCGCGTGCGCCCGGCTGTGGCCGGAGATGGCGGGGACATTGTTTTTCGCGGGTATCGCAACGGCATTGTACGGCTGACCATGCAGGGCGCCTGCTCGGGCTGCCCCTCCTCGCGCGCAACGCTCAAGCACGGGGTGGAAAACATGCTCAAGCATTACGTGCCCGAGGTTGTTTCGGTTGAGCAGGTGGACTGAGCATATCTCAGCCACATAAGCGGGCTCTTTTCGGTGCGGAACTCTTGGCTTAAGGTGCGCTCCAGCGCCACGGCACCCCGGCGTGGCAGGAGGCAGGACAGAACATGTTGGACGCAAGTGGGTTAGATCTGCTGTTTACAAAGGCGCGTACCCCCCTGCGCTGGACCACCCGCACCGTGGAGGAGGGCCTGTTGCGCCAGATATATGATCTGGTGCGCATGGGGCCGACCTCGGGCAATTGCTGCCCTGCCCGTATTGTTTTTATCACTGGCTCGCATGGGCGCGAAAAATTGCGCCCTGCCCTGTCCGCAGGCAACGTCAACCGCGTTATGGGTGCGCCCGTTATTGCCATTGTGGCCCATGACCCGGTCTTTTTTGAACAACTCCCCAAGCTTAGCCCGGGGGAGGAACTGCGGTCGTGGTTTGCCGCCGATGTCGGCCTTTCGGAGGAAACCGCGTTTCGCAACGGCACCTTGCAGGGCGCTTACATGATCATGGCCGCCCGCGCGCTCGGGCTGGACGTTCTGCCCGTTTCGGGGTTTGACCAGTCCGTGGTGGAAGACGCCTTTCTGGTAGAGTGGGGGTGGCGCGCCAACTTCCTGCTGTGCCTTGGGTATGGAGACTTCGCGGGCCAGCCCGAACGGGCTCCCCGGCTTGAGTTCGACCAGGCCTGCCGGATTGTGGATTAGTGGTGCAGCGTATTCTGGTGCTCGATGGCAGCCCCGCGGGCGATCATGCCTGCGGCACGGCAGCCTGTGTCGCCAATACGGATGGCCGGTTGCAGGTTCTGGCCTTCAGGCAGGAGGCGGGCAAGCAGGCGGCCGAAGGGGTCAGTCTTCTGGCGGCTCAGGCTTTGCGGCACGCGGGCTGGTCGCGCGCCCTGGGCACAGCACCTGACCTGGTGGCGGTTGTGGTGGGGCCGGGGTCTTTTACCGGTCTGCGGGCATCGTGCGCGGCGGCGGCAGGGTATGCCGTGGGCGTGGGGTGCGCGGTTGTGGGGGTTACACGGGCCGAGGCCCTGGCCCCGCAACTTGATGACGCCCTGGCCACCCGGCCAGAACACATGGCTGGCTGGCTGGTGGTGACCCCCGCCCGGCGTGGCCGTGTGTTTGTGGAAGACAGGCATGGGGCGCGGGCCGTAACCGTTGCGGACTGGACCGCCCCGGAGGGAACATGGCTTGTGGCGGGTGAATCGCGCGCGGACCTGGTGTTTCCCTCCGCCGTCATGTGCCCGTTAACCCACCCCGATGTGGAGCAGGTCGCCAGCGCGGCATTGCGCCGGGTGCAAGGGGCGTTGCCCGCGCGTGGGGCGCTGCCCGTATATGTGGACCCACCAGAGGCCAAACTGCCTGCCAACGGGTTACGGGCCGCTCCCGTATAATGCCCCCTGTGCATATGGAGTGCGTGGGGGCAAGCCATGCCCAGGTGCTGGCCAGCCTGCACGCGCGGTGCTTTGCCCCGCCGGAGCAATGGAGCGCGGCGGCCATGGCCAGCCTGCTGGGGTCTTCTGGTGTGTGCGCAGGGCTTGTGCTGGCCGGTGGATCGGCGGCGGGTTTTGTCATGCCGCGCTGCGTTGTGGGGGAGGCGGAAATTCTGACCCTGTGCGTCCTGCCCGAATACAGGCGGCAGGGGTTGGCCGCGCAGCTGGTGGCATGGAGCCTTGCCCATGCCGTGGCGCAAAAGGCCGACAGGGTTTTTCTGGAAGTTTCAGTCGGCAACCTTGCGGCACAAAAGCTGTACGCGCAGGCCGGATTCGAGCACAGGGGCCTGCGCCGGGCCTATTACCCCGATGGGTCCGATGCCCTTGTCCTGGGGCGCATGCTGGATGTGTGATCCTGGCCGGGTCGCGGGGGACGGCTACCCGCCTTACAGGGCGCGGTTGCCAATGTCGGTCCGCCACAAAGCGCCATCCCAGTCTATGGCTTTGACACCGGCATAGGCGCGTTTTTGCGCTTCTTGCACCGTGTCCGCCAGTGCGCATACCGCGAGCACGCGCCCACCGGAGACCACCAGTTCCCCCGCCATGTTCCGTGTGGTGCCCGCCTGGAAAACCCGTACGCCCTCAAGCGTATTGGCTGTGTCCACGCCATGGATCACAGCCCCTTTTTCCGGGCTGCCGGGGTAGCCGCGTGCGGCCATGACCACGCAGACCGACGCCTGGTTGGAAAAAGTGATGGGGGCCGTGTCCAGCCGGTCTTCCGCCAGAGCCTGCAGGGCGGGCAGCAGGTCCGATGTCAGGCGGGGGAGCAGGGCCTCGGCTTCGGGGTCGCCAAAGCGTACGTTGTATTCGATCAGGGAGGGGCCTTGCCCGGTCAGCATGAGCCCTGCAAAAATAACACCACGGAACGGCGTGCCCCGGCGCGCCATTTCGCGCAGCATAGGGCGTACCAGCAGGTCCAGGGCGGCTTCCTGCTCGGCGGGGCCAAACCCTTTGGGGGGGGATACAGCACCCATGCCGCCGGTATTGGGGCCGGTATCGCCATCGCCAATACGCTTGTGGTCCTGTGCCGCCCCGATCAGGCAGGCCGTCTCCCCCGCGCAGAACGCGAAGAGCGAGACCTCCTCACCCACAAGGCAATCCTCTATCACCACGCTGTGGCCCGCATCGCCCAGGCTGTTGCCGGTCATCATGTCCGTAATGGCGGCTTCGGCCTCGGCTACGGTTGTGGCCACCACAACGCCCTTGCCCGCGGCAAGCCCATCGGCCTTGACCACAATGGGCGCTCCCTTTTGGCGCACATAGGCAATGGCGGGTGCGGCTTCGGTAAAGCGCTCCCATGCGGCGGTGGGAATCCCCGCGGCGTCGCAGACTTCCTTGGTAAAGCTTTTGCTGCCTTCAAGCTGGGCCGCGGCCTGCGTGGGGCCAGCACAGGGCAGGCCCGCCAGCGCGCAGGCATCGGCCAGCCCCGCAACCAGCGGGGCCTCGGGGCCGGGGACCACCAGATCAATTTCCTGCTCGCGGGCAAAGGTTACCAGCGCTGCCACGTCATGCGCGCCAATAGGCACGTTTACCCCGCAAAGAGCCGTGCCGGGGTTGCCGGGGGCAATGAACAGCGCGGAAAGTGCGGGGGATTTGGCCAGTGTTTCGGCCATGGCATGTTCGCGGCCGCCTGAGCCTACCAGAAGTACGCGCAATTCTTTTCTCCTGCTGTTCATGTCTGCTCTTTCAGGGCGAGCGTCTGTAGCATAGGTTGGGCGGATGCACGAAGAGTTTGGAGCCGCACCCCCTGCTGGCGGCAATGTCCCTGAATATACGGTTTCGGAAATTTCCGGCGCAATCCGGCGCACGCTCGAGGGCTCGTTCAGCCGCGTGCGGGTGCGCGGCGAAATTACGGAATTCAAGCGCTATCCTTCGGGGCACATTTATTTTTCGCTCAAGGACGAACAGGGCAAGATTTCGGGCGTGGTCTGGCGCGGCAGTGTCAGCCGCCTTGGGCTGGTGCCCGAAAACGGGCTGGAAATCATAGCAACCGGCAAGGTCTCCTCTTATGGCGAGCGCTCAAGCTACCAGCTTGTGGTGGAACGCATGGAATATGCGGGGGAGGGTGCGCTCCTTGCCCGTATTGAGCGCCTGCGGCAAAAACTGGGGGAGGAGGGGCTGTTCGACCCCGCGCGCAAACGCCCCATTCCCCTGCTCCCCCGTGTGATCGGGCTTGTGACGTCCCAGCAGGGCGCGGTGCTGCATGATATCTGCACAACCCTCACGCGGCGTTTCCCCCGCCCTGTGGTGCTGTGGCCCGTGCCGGTGCAGGGCGAGGGGGCTGCCGCCCAGATTGTGGCCGCCATCAACGGGTTTTCAGCACTCGATGGCACGGGTGCTGTGCCCCGCCCCGATGTGGTGATTGTGGCGCGTGGTGGCGGCTCGCTCGAAGACCTGATGGCCTTTAATGACGAAGGCGTGGTCCGGGCGGCGGCGGCGTGCTCCATCCCCCTGATCTCGGCCGTGGGGCATGAGACCGATACAACCCTGATCGACTTTGCATCCGATCGGCGCGCGCCAACGCCCACGGCCGCGGCGGAAATGGCTGTGCCTGTCCGTAGCGAACTGCTGGCCGAAATCGAACACCGCGCAGCCCGTGCGACAGGCGCTCTGGCCCGGCAGATGCAGACCGCCCGCCTGCGGCTGGACAGGGCGGCCGCAGGCCTGCCGGACCTGCCCGCATTGGTGCAGACCGCGCGCATGCAGCTTGATGACCGTGGCCGCAGGCTGGATGTGGCCCTGCCCGCCCTTGTCCGCCGCCGCAAGGCGGACCTTGTGGGGGTGGAGCGGCACATGCCCGCGGTGGAAACCCTGCTGTCTGGGCGTAGAACGCGGCTTGCCGTGCTGGGTGGGGCCTTTATGGGCGGCATGCAGCATACCTTGCAGCGCCAGGAAGTGCGGCTGGGCCGTTGCCGTGTATCCCCCGCCCCCCTGATGGCGCTCCTGCGCGAGCGCAGGATTGCGCTGGGTGGCGCTGCGGGGCAACTGGAGGCCGTGTCCCCCCAGGCTGTGCTGGCGCGCGGTTACGCGCTGGTTACGGCGGAGGGCCACCCCATTACAAAAGCGGGAGACCTGAAAAGCGGCCAGCAGGTTGACCTGACTTTTGGTGATGGAACCTGCCGCGCCGTTATAGGGGGCAAACCGATGCAGGGCCTGCTGGACCTGTAAGCTCCTGCTTGGGCTCAGGCTGGCAACCGGGTATGCTGGCGCTCCCTTGCAACCGTATAGGCAATACGCCACAGCGTGCTGAAAGACCGAAGCGCATGGCCATTCCTGTTCGTATCACGGTTCTGGGGTCTGGCCTCGTACTTGGGCTGCTTGCCGGGTGCGCCAGCCAGCCCACCCGTATTCCCCCGCAGCGGGGGGGGGGCCGGCGGGGGGGGGCCCCCGGCCCCCGCGCCCGCGCCAGCGCGGGGGGGGGCGGGGCCGCGGGGGCGGGGGGG
>CALCDN010000179.1 GCA_937900755.1 uncultured Acetobacter sp.
CCCCCCACCAGGAGCATGCCCCCGCCTTGGGCTGGAAGTGGCGGGCGAGGTGGTGGCCTGCGGCCTGCCCCAGGAGGGCACCCCCATGCCCGCGCCAGGCACACGCGTATGCGCCCTGACCAATGGTGGTGGCTACGCACAGTACTGCCTTGTGCCCGCGGGCCAGTGCCTGCCCTGGCCCAAGGACTTCAGTGCCGAGCAGGCCGCGGCCCTGCCGGAAACCTATTTTACCGTCTGGTCCAACCTGTTCATGCCCACCCGTCCCGCGCAGGGGGCGCGAGTACTTGTCCATGGCGGGGCCAGCGGCATTGGCACAACGGCCATCCAGCTTGTCAAAGCCTTTGGCGGGCAGGTTTTCGCCACAGCGGGCACGGCCGAAAAATGCGCATTATGCGAGGAACTGGGGGCAACAGCCATCAATTACCGTACGGAGGATTTTTCAACCCGTATCCGGGAGCTGACGCACGATACGGGTGTGGACATTATTCTGGACATGATCGGGGGGGCCTACTTCAACCGCAATCTCAAGTCCCTCACCCTTGATGGCAGGCTGGTCATTATTTCCCTCCAGGGCGGCGCCAAGGCGGAACAGGCCGACCTGGCCCGGATCATGACCCGCCGGCTCACCGTAACCGGCAGCAGCCTGCGCCCCAGGGACAGCGCCAACAAGGCCCGCATCGCGCACGAACTGTACGAACATGTCTGGCCCCTGCTGGACAATGGCAGCATCAAACCCCTGATCCATGCCATATTCCCCCTGGCCGACACACAGGCCGCCCATGCGGCGCTGGAGGCAGGCAACCATAGCGGCAAAATTGTCTTGACCGTTTCCCCCGCCTAAAAGGTAAGGAGCAACCGCAGGATTATCCCTGCCTTGCCGTCTTTTAAGGAAATTCGGGACCATATGGATACGCCTCTCCCCTCCGGTATTGCCGAGCGGCTTTGCGCCGTGCGTGACAGAATAAACGCCGCCGCGCTGGCGGCCGGGCGCGACCCGGCGGCTGTGGCCTTGGTTGCTGTCTCCAAATTTCATCCCTTGCACAGCGTGGAGGAGGCCCTTGCCGCCGACCAGTCCGTGTTTGGCGAAAACCGGGTGCAGGAAGCCGCCGCCAAATTCCCGCCGTTGCGCGCAACCCACCCCAACCTGCGCCTGCACCTGATTGGCGGGTTGCAAACCAACAAGGCGCGCGAGGCCGTACGGATTGCGGACATGATTGAAAGCCTGGACCGCCCCGCACTGGTGGACGCCATAGCCCGCGCGGCCGATGCCGAAGGCCGGCTGCCCGACCTGCTGGTCGAGGTGAACACAGGCGACGAACCCCAGAAATTTGGCGTGCCAAAAGAGCAGGCCGATGCATTTATCCGTCTTTGCCAGCAGCGTTTTGGCCCGTCATTACGCGGGTTGATGTGTATTCCCCCCGCGGGGCAGAATCCGGTGCCGCATTTTCAACTCCTGCGGAACATGGCGCAAACCCATGGCCTGCCTGTGCTGTCCATGGGCATGTCGGCCGATTTTGAGCAGGCCATTGCCCAGGGTGCGACCCTGGTGCGGGTTGGCAGCGCCATATTTGGCCCCCGTCCGGCACTAGCCTGAGCGGCCCATTCTCAATAATGGTAGCCGGTATGCCTTGCCTCTGGCACTCTCCCCACTTTATGCAGGGCATCCTAGAATTTCTTTTTTCTTCTTCTGCCCCTGACGCGGAGCCAGAAATGCCATGACCGACGCCGACAGTACAACGCCCACAGGTTCCGCCCCGGCTCCGGGCGAAACACACCAGACGACCGGAGCACCAGAACCACGGCGGATTGCCGAGTTTGACGCGGATCAGCCGCAGCATGCCATGGCTCCCGTGGGCTTTGCCGCACTGCTGAGCGTGCTGGGCGTTGTGTATGGTGACATTGGCACTAGCCCGCTTTACGCCTTTCGCTCCACGGTGGAGGTCATTTCCGACCATCATACGGTGGAACCGTGGGAGATCATGGGGGTTGCCAGCCTTATCTTCTGGACCCTGATCCTGATCGTAACCGTCAAATATGTGCTGCTCATCATGCGAGCAGACCATAACGGCGAAGGCGGTATTCTGGCGATCATGTCCCTTGCCCAACGTGTGACCACCAGTGCGCGAACGCGGCTGGTGCTTGGCATGGTCGGGATTATTGGCACCTGCCTGTTTTTTGGGGATGGCATTATTACCCCCGCCATTTCCGTTCTGTCCGCCATCGAGGGGGTGGAAGTCAGTATTCCCGCCGCACATGAGGTGGTCATTCCGGTGGCCATACTGGTCATTATCAGCCTGTTCAGCGTGCAGTGGGTGGGTACGGGCCGGGTTGGCACCATATTCGGGCCGATCATGCTGCTGTGGTTTGGCACGCTGGGCGCGTTGGGTATTATCCAGATTTTGCACCACCCGCATATTCTGCTCTCCCTTTCCCCCACCTATGCGCTGGAGTTCGTGTTTTACCACGGCAAGCTCTCCTTCCTCGCACTTGGGGCGGTTGTGCTGTGCGTGACCGGGGCGGAAGCGCTTTACGCGGACATGGGCCATTTTGGCCGCGCACCCATCCGCTATGCCTGGCTGTTTTTTGTGCTGCCCATGCTGGTGCTGAACTACTTCGGGCAGGCGGCACTGGTTATTGCCGACCCCAAGGCCCTGGCCAACCCGTTCTTCCTGCTCTGCCCGCACTGGATGCAGGGGCCGATGGTCGTGCTGTCCACGCTGGCGACCGTCATTGCCAGCCAGGCCGGGATTTCGGGCGGGTTCTCCCTGTGCCGCCAGCTTATCCAGCTTGGCTACATGCCGCGCCTGCGCATTACCCACACCAATGCGGAGGAAGAGGGCCAGATCTACCTGCCCGACTTCAACCGTTTTCTGGCCGTGGGAGCCGTGCTGCTGGTTCTGGCCTTCCGCAGTTCGGATGCCCTGGCCTCCGCCTACGGTATTGCGGTGACTGGCACGTTCATCTGCACGTCCGTGCTGGCCATTGCGGTCTTTCGCAAGCACTTTAACTGGCCAGCTTGGAAAGTGGGCGTGGTGTTTGGCGGCTTTTTGCTGCTTGATGGCACGTTCTTTACCGCAAACGCGCTCAAAATCCCTGATGGGGGTTGGGTGCCTGTCATGCTCGGCTGCGTGCTGACCCTGATGATGACAACATGGAAAAAGGGACGCGGCCTTATTATTGCCCGCCAGCGGCAGGACAGTCTGCCCATGGGCTCCTTTATCGCCCGCCTGCCCCAGTCGCGCACCATTGTGCGCGTGCCGGGCATGGCCGTGTTCATGACCAGCACGCCAGATTTTGTGCCGCCATGCCTGTTGCATAACATGCGCCACAACAAGATCCTGCACGACCACGTGCTGTTTGTAACCGTGCAGAACCTTGACCAGCCAGAGGCCGAGCGTGGCCACCGCGTAACGGTGGAAGAACTCGCCCCCGACGTGTACCGCGTTATCTTGCGGTATGGCTTTATGGAAATGCCCAACATCCCCCGAGCACTTGAGGAACTCAAAGCCAACGGTGTGGACTTTGACGCCCTTCAGGCCTCGTATTTCACATCACGCGAGTTGGTCACACGGTCCTCCGTGCCGCGCATGTCGCGGTGGCGCATGTCCATCTTCTTGTTCATGCTGCGCAACTCGACCTCCAGCATGGAATTTTTCCGTATTCCGCCAGACCGCACGGTGGAGCTGGGCGTGAAGGTCGCCATCTGAGCGCGTGCAGCACGAACCACTCGCCCTTTACATCCACTGGCCATTCTGTCTGGCCAAATGTCCGTACTGTGACTTCAACTCCCATGTGCGTGACACTATTCCACAGGCCCGGTTTGCAAAAGCACTCCGGGCCGAACTGGCGTACGATGCCGCACGGCTGGGCCGCCGCAGGCTGACATCCATTTTTTTTGGTGGCGGCACACCCTCCCTCATGGCGCCAGAGACCGTGGCCGCCCTGATAGAGGACGCCAGAACCCTGTTTGACGCGGCCCCCGACCTGGAAATCACGCTTGAGGCCAACCCGACCAGTGTGGAGGCCAGGCGCCTGCATCAGTTCCGTCAGGCCGGAGTTAACCGTATTTCCCTTGGTGTTCAGGCGCTGGATGACCGCGCGCTCGCCTTTTTGGGCCGCGAACATTCGGCAACACAGGCGCGCGCCGCACTGGACACGGCCCGCAGCCTGTTCCCCCGCCTGACATTTGACCTGATCTACGCACGGCCAGAGCAAACCATTGCCGCCTGGCGGCAGGAACTGGCCACAGCACTGCAACTGGCGGATGACCATCTCTCGCTCTACCAGTTGACCATAGAAACGGGCACACGCTTTGAGGCCCTTTACCGTAAAGGTGCGTTTACCCTCCCCGATAACGACACCGCCGCCGCCCTGTATGAGGCCACAACAGAACTGACGCAGGCCCACGGCATGGTGGCGTATGAGGTCTCCAACTACGCCCGCCCTGGCAGCGAGAGCCAGCATAACCTGACCTACTGGCGTTATGCGGATTATCTGGGCATTGGCCCGGGCGCGCATGGCCGCCTGAGCTTTGGCGACACACTCCAGGCCACACGCCGCCACCGGGCACCCGAACCCTGGGCGGAGCGGGTGGAAAGCACGGGCACGGGCCAGACATCGGAAGAAAACCTGACCCCGCACGACCGCGCGCAGGAAATGCTGCTGATGGGCCTTCGCGTGCGTGAAGGGATTGATCTGCAGCGTTTTCATGCCCGCACAGGCATGACACTGGACAATGCGGTGGACCAGGGCGTTCTGGCACAGGCCCTGCACGAAGGCTACCTGACACGCACCACGCACACAGTGAGTGCAACGCCAGAGGGACGGCTGCGGCTGGAAGCCCTCCTGGCCGCACTTGTGCTCTGACATGGCGGTTGCCCCCATGCCCGGCCAGCCCCATGTGAGTGGCGTGATCAACCTGATCAAACTTGTTGTTGGCGTATCATCGCTCGAAGAGCTGGCCGAACGCGAGAACTTGCCAGCCAACCAGCGCATGCATCCGGCCAGCGGAGCCCTGCTGCCTGTTGTGCGTACGCGCACTTTTCCCAAACAGGCCGAAGCCCTGCTCCAGGGGGGATCACTTTACCGGGTCATTGCCGGGCTTGTCCTGTGCCGCCAGCGCCTTGTGGATATTCTGCCCGAAGTCCGGGCCGATGGCACAAAGGGTACACTGCTTTTGCTCGACCCTGCCATAATCCGCGTGGAGGCGCGCGCCCTGCGCGCTTTTCAGGGATGGCGCTACCTGCGCCCGGCCGATGCTCCCCCCGACCTGAACACTACGGCAGGGCACAACAGCCTTCCCCCCGCCTTGCAAAAGGAACTGACCCTGCTCGGGCTATAAAACGGGCCATGCCAAAAACGGCTGTTTCCTCCCGCGCGAACAGACCCGGCATGGCCCGGCTCCCTGTTTGAATCCCTGTTTGAAAAAAAACGCACGAATACAATTTAGTCGCTTGACGATGCACAAATTCGGCTCTAAATACGCCCCAACAACGCCTCTTGTCCCGTTCGTCTAGAGGCCTAGGACACTGCCCTTTCACGGCGGCAACACGGGTTCGAATCCCGTACGGGACACCACAAGCCTACAAGGCATTGTTTTTCCAAAATAAATTATAGTTGCGTTTCCGCACTGTGTGCCTTGTCCGTGTTACAGGGGGAACCTTGGCTTTGGCCGACACCCTGCAGGCTTCAGCGTCAGGGCGCACGGGGCGTTTATGCGCACAATATCCCTTTGTCCGGGCCAAGGGATATTGTGCGGCCTGTCATTGCATCATGTAATGGGCAGGCGTTCTTCTGGAACTCCGCTTTTTTTGAGAATGAAAAGAGCCAGCAGGTAAACCAGTAGCCCCCCCATGGACAGCACGGCACCACCAATACCCAACGCGCCGTAACCAAACTGCTGGCCCAGCAGAACGCTCCCCAAAGAGGCCCCGAGCGCGTTGGCAATGTTGAAGGCCGAATGGTTAAGGGAAGCCGCAAGTGTTTGCGCATCGCCCGCAAAATCCATAAGTCTTGTCTGCAAGGCTGGACCCAGGGCATTTACGCAGGCTGGAATCATAAAAACATCAAGCATCAGGCCCCAGTTATTATGCAACAGGGCCGCAAAAACCAGCATGGCTACAATGCTCCCCGCCAGAGCAAAAATGGCCGCCAGATTGATGTTACGGTCCACAAGCCATGCCCCAATATTAGCGCCAGCCAGCATGCCACCCCCCCAGACAACCATGTACAGCATGACCTGCCATTCAGGCACATGCGTGACATTTTGCAAAACACTTGTCAGGTAAGTATAGATTGCAAACATGCCTCCAAAGCCAATGGCAGCCGTCAGCAAGGTTAGCAATACCTGCGTGTTGCCCAGAGCCGTAATCTCCCTGAGTGGAGAATTGGTGCGGTTTGGTGTATCGGCGGGAATAAAGCGCCAGACTCCCACAAACGTTATAAACCCGAGCAGGCCAATCATCAGGTAGGCGATGCGCCAACCAAAGTGATTGGCCGCAAAGGTGGAAAAGGGTGCCCCCACCAGGGTTGAAATGGCAATGCCAGATAAAACACGCCCAACAGCCCACCCCCTGCGCGAGCGTTCCACCATGGATGCGGCTACCAGTGCCGATACGCCAAAAATGGCGCCATGGGGCAGCCCGGTCATAAAGCGTGCGACCTCAACCAAGCCCGGCGTGGGCATGGCGACACTGAGGAGATTGCCGAACCCGAACAAAAGCAGCAGTACAAGCAGCAGTTCACGGCGTGAAAGGCGCGCACCCAAAATGGTAATCAGGGGCGCGCCAACCACAACCCCCAGCGCGTAGGCCGTAATGGCGTAACCCGCATCCGCCGTGGAAAGGTGGAGAGACGCGGCAAATTCCGGCAGCATGCCCATAATGGCAAACTCGCCCGTACCGACAACAAATGCGCCGAATGTAAGAACAAGGAGAGCCACGTTTTTCCCCACCGGCGGAACGGCCGGAGGCTGGGTGCCTGTGGGTGGTACGGTTTGTATTGTCATGGAATGTCCCTGTGCCAGCAGGCCGGTCAGGCCAGAAGACTGTTTGCGGCGACCTGGGCAATGGCAATATCATCTTCCGTGCTTGCGCCCGATACCCCGATAGCTCCCAAAAATGTGCCCTCCGCTGAGCGCAGCACAAGGCCACCACCAAAACTGGCCATTCCCCCATTGGTGTTTTCCAACGTGTAGGCGCCCCCGTTCGGGTGACCAATTTTGGCAAAGTCGGCACTGTTCATCTGGAACAGGGCGGCGGTGCGGGCTTTTTTGTTGGCAACATCAATAGCGCCCAGAATAACGCCCTCCATGCGCAGGAACGCAACAGGCCATGCCGCCACGTCAAGAATGGAAATGCAGACCTTAACCCCCAACCGCCGCGCCTCGGCGTGGGCTGCGTCCATCATGGCGGTTGCGACTGTATCTTGCATGGTGCGGACATCCCTTTTGCATAAAAGCCCGTACGTTAGCCACACGCACGGATAAGGGAATAACCAAAACGGAGCAAAATCCATTTATTCAATATTATTGAATATCCTGCTGCTCAACAGAGCGTGCCATCATCCATGCAAGCCTGATCAACCGGTGTTGCGGAAATTTGTCTGGTGGGCCTGTCAGGCACAGGCTGGCCTTGACCTCCCCATTCTCACGCCAGGGTATGGCAACACCGTTCAGCCCTGGCCTGTATGCCTCCATGTCCAGCGCATACCCCTTGATCCGCACATCCTCAATTCTGCTCAGCACGGTTTCGT
>CALCDN010000180.1 GCA_937900755.1 uncultured Acetobacter sp.
GCAGGGCCTCGGCCAGTCACAGCAACGCCCCGCCCGCGGCGGAGGAGAGGGCGAATTCCTGCACCAGTGTTGCCACCAGCCCGGGGTTGCGCTGGGCGCGCAGGGTCTGGGCCAGCTGGGTGGCCATGGCCGCCACGGCGCTGTCTTCTGGCGCGCTCAGGGTGGCGGCGGGGGCCAGGGCTTCCATGCACGTCTGCTCGGGGCGGCGGATGGCCGTGGCGATGGCTTTGCGCAAAGGGGTGCGGGACGCGAAGTCGGGAGCAAATGCGTTGGTGGAGGACATGGCGTTGTTCATCCAGATCGGCCGCCAAACCACGGGCCTGCGGAGAGGCAGGTTGGTTTTGGCTTCATAATGATTTTTTCGCTCTGACACGATAATATATGATTTGCAACATTATATATTATAAGATCGGACGCAACGTGCCGCCTGCGGCAACAAGTGCTTGTAAAATATAACTTTTTATACGGTAAAAATGCTCAGGCTACGGTAAGGCCCGCATGCCTGCGCCGGAACACCTCCACCGAAATCCGGGCGGCTTCCAGAATGTGGACGCGGGTCAGCCGGGCGCACAGATCGGCGTCCCGGTTGCGGCAGGCGTCCAGAATGGCCTTGTGTTCAGCGTGGGTGATTTCCGTGCGGCCTTCAATAATCAGGTGGCCGCGTATGTAGCGGTCCAGTCTGGTGTTCAGGTCCTCTATCATTTCCAGAAGGCGGGGGCGGGGGGCTGCCGCGTAAATGGAATTATGGAAGGCGCGGTTGAGCACCCCGGAGCGGATCATGCCCTGCGGGCCTTCCACGCCTGCCACAAAGGCTTCGTAGGCGTCCTCCACGCGGGCAAAGTCCACGCGGGTCATGTTGCGCACGCCTTCGGCTGCGGCCTGTTCTTCCAGCATGGCGCGGATTTGGGAGTATTCCACAATGTCCGCTTCATCCAGCCCAAGGACCAGGGCGCCCTTGTTGGGCATGAACGCCACCAGCCCCTCGGCCTCAAGGTGCTTGAGTGCCTCGCGTACGGGAATGATGCTGACCCCGAACCCCGCAGCCAGTTCCGACTGGGGCAGGGGCCTGCCCGCGGGAATATGGTCTTCCAGAATGGCCTTGCGCAGGGCCGTGCAGATGGTCTCTGACGCCGTGCCGTGCGGTGCGGTCTCAACACTCATGAAAAGGCTGGCAGGTAGCATGTCTGTCATGGGCTCCCGCTTGAATTGTTACGGACTCGTTAAGGTTGTTATAGAGTGGAAGCCATAAGTGTTCAATCGGCCAGCCTGTTCATGGTCCACCCGGAGTTGGCCACATGTGGGCCGATCTGGTGCGCGGCGTTATATCACCTGATCGTGATGGCGTGTGGACCGGGCGGGAAAACGCCATTTCCGGCCGG
>CALCDN010000181.1 GCA_937900755.1 uncultured Acetobacter sp.
CAGCTTCTATACCCTCAAACACTACACCGTCAACACCAACAAACAGAAAAAATGACATTTTTCTTTCAAGAGCCTTTTCGCCACATTCCACATAGCAAAGCAGCGTATAAATTTCGACACGCTTTTTTACCCTGGGTCATACGCACGAATGGCCAGACCACTCCGCGGCAACTACCCCCATCCAAAACATCCATGACGCGCACATCAATACAAGGGCGCCTGAAGCCATGACATGGCTGCGCACCCGCCCCCACCACAGAATCGCAAAACGCTTCTGGTCACCCCAAATTCGGGACGGTTTTGTCGGAACCGGGTAACACAATTTGTTACTCTAAATTTCTGTGCCACGACCTGCAAAAGGACTGCGTGGAAAGCCCTCCGCTCCACTGGCACGACACATGCAAGTCAAACCCGTGGACGACCAGCAACCGAGACTTTACCAATATTCCCGCTACTGAAAGGCTTTACCTCCAGTCCCGCCGCGCCTGTCGCGCAGGCATGGTTTTTTGTCTCCCATGCAAATGCCGCACAACAATAACGCTCTTATCAGCGTCGGGTTCCCCGCGCGCCCTGCCCGGTTTTCCTTATTTTCGCCACCATTCACCTTTGTAAGGACGAGCATGGCAGGTTAACGTCACCGCCAATTCAGCGTCACTATTCCACCGCTCTGTGATTGCCTTAAAATATTGGTTTCAGCCTGCTTTTCCGCGGAATACGCCATGCCACATCCAAGCCTTCGCAGGCATCCTGCCCCAAGGCGCCAACACACCTTGATCACGGCACCTGATACACTTGAAGACGATGTTGAATGGCTTTCCAAGTCTCATGATACTTTCATAAATCTGCGAAAAGACTATATACGCCTGACGTTCGACCTTCTGGGGGACGGACTTACTGCGCCGGTTGGCGCCGCCGCATTTTCTGATTTTCTTCGAATGGCCAACTGATGAACATTATGAACCCAGCCTCTGCACCCACTACGGACGCAACGCTCCAGCCTCTTCCTTCCGCGTCTGGACAACCGCGCCGTTATGGTGATTTTGCGACTTTTCCAGAAGCGCTGGATTATGCCGCGCAGGGCACGGCCGGGTTTAACATCTACTCCGGCAAGGGCGTTCTCCTCGAAGCCCTGCCCTACAGCCTGTTGCGTGAGCAGGCGGTAGAGACCGCAAAGCGCCTTCTGGGCATGGGTTTGCAGGCTGGCGACAGGGTGGCCATTGTTGCCGAAAGCGATGGGGACTTTGCCCGTATCTTTTTTGGCTGCCAGTACGCGGGCCTTGTTGCTGCCCCCCTGCCTCTGCCTGTCGCATTTGGTGGCAAGGATGCCTATCTGAGCACCCTGCGCGGCATGATTACCAGCGCACAGGCCAGCGCTGTTGTGATCCCCGCCATTATTGAAGGCTGGACGGACGATATTGTCAGTGGGCTCGGCCTTGTTTTTGCAGGCTCACCCAGCGAACTCATGGCGCGACCGGTACCCGACCTGGAGTTGGGGTCTGTTGCGCCGGATGCCCTTTCCTACCTTCAGTTTTCTTCAGGCAGCACCCGCTTTCCCATGGGGGTCTGCGTATCCCAGAGTTCTGGCATGGCCAATGTTGCCGCCATTGCCCATGATGGATTGCAGGTCCGCGAAACTGGAGACCGCTGCGTTTCGTGGCTGCCACTTTACCATGACATGGGGCTTGTCGGTTTTTTCCTGACCCCCATGACATGCCAGTTGACGGTTGACCTGCTGCCAACGCGTGAATTCGCACGCCGCCCCCATGTCTGGCTGGACCTGATCAGCCGCAACCGGGGCACAATCGCCTACAGCCCCTCCTTTGGGTATGAGCTGTGCGCGCGCCGCCCGGCCGCTGCCGGGCTGGACCTGTCCTGCTGGCGTGTGGCTGGCATTGGGGGAGACATGATCCGCCCCCATATTCTGCATGAATTTGCCGAGCGCTTTGCCCCCGCCGGATTCAGCGCGAAGGCTTTTGTAGCCAGCTACGGCATGGCCGAAGCCACTCTGGCCATCAGCTTTGTACCGCTCGACACCGGAATAGAAACAGATACGGTCGACCTTCCCTTGCTGGAAAGCAAGGGTATTGCCCGCGCTCCGTCAGGCCCGAACACCCCAAGCCGGACGTTTGTCCTGTGCGGCAAGGTGCTGCCCAAACATGAGATGGAAGTCCGCGACCCCGATGGGCATATCCTCAAGGACCGCGAGGTTGGCACCATTTACGTCCGCGGACCCAGCCTTATGTCCGGCTACTTCCGTATGCCCGAAGAAACCAGCCAGGCGCTGGACAAGGACAGGTGGCTGAACACGGGTGATCTGGGCTACATGCTCAAGGGGCAGGTTGTTGTGACCGGCCGCGCCAAGGACCTGATTATCATCAATGGTCGCAACATCTGGCCACAGGACCTGGAATGGTCGGCGGAAACCCACATTCCCGCCCTGCGCAGCCGCGATGTGGCGGTTTTTTCCCTTGATGTCGACAACCATGAGGAAATTGTGGCCCTGATCCAGTGCCGCAGCACCAACCCCGAAGCCCGCGAAGCCCTGCGCGCGGAAACTGCAAGCCTGTTCCGCAGGCTGCATGGGGTGGATGTTTCCGTTGTTCTGGTGCCCCCGCACACGCTGCCCCAGACATCCTCTGGCAAGCTGACACGCGCCAAAGCCCGGACAATGTACGTGAACGGGGCATTTGCCCAACAGCCAGAAGTCGCCTGATGCGCATTGCCTGTGAGGGAGAGACTAGTCAAATCCGGTTTTTTCTCTCATAAGGCGGCCACAGCGGGCAGAAGCTCGGCTTGATATATATGCCATACAGGATGAAGGACCCAACATGAGCGAAACCGTTGAAAGCGTGTCCGCGCTGATCATCCAAAAGCTTCTTGCCAATCCCAAAGTCCCGCGCGACATCGACGGCAACTGCAAGATTATGGAAGATCTGGCTTTTGACTCTCTTGCTGTCATGAATTTTGTCATGGAAGTGGAAGACAGTCTGGATGTCTCTGTCCCTCTCGACAAGCTGGCGGATATTCGCACGATCAATGACCTGGCCACCTGCATCGTTGATCTGAAGAACAAAGGGTAAGCGTGGATGACATCACTGTTTTCCAAATTTGAGGGCCTTGCGGGCGCTCTTGGTTCTGTTGTTGCGGCCGGTGGGCGTAACCCTTTTGCCGTTGTCATTGAAAAGCCGATTTCCTCCACTGTTGGGATTATCGAAGGGCGCGAAACCCTGCTGTTCGGTACCAACAACTACCTGGGCCTCAGCCAGTCGGAGCGGGCCATCAAGGCGGCGCAGGCGGCGGCGGCAACATGTGGTGTGGGCACGACTGGCTCGCGCATTGCCAATGGAACGCAGTCTCTCCACCGCCACCTGGAACGCCAGATAGCCGATTTTTTCAACCGTCGGGACGCCATGGTGTTCTCCACCGGCTACCAGGCCAATCTGGGCATGATCTCGGCCCTGGCGGGAAAAGATGACTACCTGCTCCTGGATGCCGACAGCCATGCCAGCATCTATGACGGAAGCCGCCTGAGTGCCGCGCAGGTTATTCGCTTCCGGCACAACAGCCCCGATGATCTGTACAAACGCCTAAAACGCCTGGATGCCCCCAACAGCGCCAAGCTGATTGTTGTGGAAGGCATTTACTCCATGACCGGCAACGTGGCGCCAATGGCCGAGTTTGCCGCCGTCAAGCGCGAAACCGGCGCATACCTTATGGTGGATGAAGCCCACTCCTTTGGTGTGCTGGGTGAGCATGGACGTGGCGCGGCCGAGGCCGAAGGCGGGGAAGCGGATGTGGACTTCAGTGTTGGCGCCGTGTCCAAGAGCCGGGGTACGGTTGGTGGCGACTGCGGAGCCGCCCCGCCCGGCCTGGCG
>CALCDN010000182.1 GCA_937900755.1 uncultured Acetobacter sp.
CTACACAAGGAGTATCGTCGGCAGCGTCAGATGTGTATAAGAGACAGGTTTGAAAAAGAACTGACCTCCTCGCTGGGTGTTCCCGCAGCCGATGCCGACAAGAAGGTTCCGGTCGCTGGCACCAATTACGAGCTGGGCAGTGGCGATGTGGTCATTGCGGCCATTACCTCGTGCACCAACACCTCCAACCCGGCGGTGCTGATTGCTGCGGGTCTGGTGGCACGCAAGGCGCGCGCTCTGGGCCTGACCCCCAAGCCGTGGGTCAAGACCTCGCTCGCACCGGGCTCGCTGGTTGTGACCGACTACCTCAACCGCTCCAACCTGACCGAAGACCTGGACGCCATGGGCTTCAACACGGTTGGCTACGGCTGCACAACCTGCATCGGCAACTCCGGCCCGCTGCCCGGCAACATTGTGGACGCGATTGAAAACAACAACCTGGTTGCTGTTTCCGTCCTGTCTGGCAACCGTAACTTTGAGGGTCGTATTTCCCCCAACGTGCGCGCCAACTACCTTGCCAGCCCGCCGCTGGTGGTCGCCTACTCCCTGCTGGGCACCATGCGTCAGGACATCACGACCGCGCAGCTGGGCACTTCCAAGGATGGCAAGCCGGTGTACCTCAAGGACATCTGGCCTTCCAACAAGGAAATTGCCGACCTGATCGCCTCTTCCATCACGCGTGAAGAGTTCATCAAGCGCTACGCCAACGTGGGCAAGGGCACCAAGGAATGGCAGGGCCTCAAGGTTGCCACCGGGTCCGAAACCTACAAGTGGGACCCCAAGTCCACCTACGTGCAGGATCCGCCGTACTTCAAGAACATGGCGGTCGAACCCACGGCTCCGGGCAACATCAGTGGTGCGCGTATCCTGGCCCTGCTGGGTGACAACATCACCACCGACCATATCTCCCCCGCAGGTTCCATCAAGAAGGACAGCCCCGCTGGCCGCTACCTGATCGAACATGGCGTGGAAGCAAAGGACTTCAACTCCTACGGCTCCCGCCGCGGGAATGACCGGGTCATGGTGCGTGGCACGTTCGCCAACATCCGCATCAAGAATGAAATGGTGCCGGGTACGGAAGGTGGCTATTCCAAGCATTACCCCGATGGCAAGGACGGCGCGATTTACGATGTCGCCATGGAATACAAAAAAGAGGGCACGCCTCTGGTTGTATTTGGCGGCAAGGAATACGGCATGGGCTCCTCGCGTGACTGGGCTGCCAAAGGCACCCTGCTGCTGGGTGTGAAGGCCGTGATCGCGGAAAGCTTCGAACGTATCCACCGTTCCAACCTTGTGGGCATGGGCGTTCTGCCCCTGCTGTTCAAGG
Organism: uncultured Acetobacter sp.; assembly: GCA_937900755.1. Taxonomy (GTDB): domain Bacteria; phylum Pseudomonadota; class Alphaproteobacteria; order Acetobacterales; family Acetobacteraceae; genus Acetobacter. The sequence goes on from CALCDN010000182.1 coordinate 1,328, forward strand.
AAGGCACAACCCGCCAGACCCTTGGTCTGAAGGGGGATGAAGTCATCAGCATTTCCGGTATTGACAAACTCACGCCCCGCATGGACGTGATTATGACAATTACAAGAAATGACGGTTCCAAGCAGGAAGTACCGCTGCTTTGCCGGGTCGATACTCTGGACGAGGTAGAGTATTACAGGCATGGTGGCATCCTTCAGTACGTCTTGCGAGGGATGACGAAAGCTGCCTGAAAAACCATCCGTTCAAGGTGAACGTCTTATCGCCGACCCGGTGCAAACCGGGTCGGCTTTTTCTATGAATGACCCTGTGGTTCTGAGTGCTGAACACCTGCACAAGGACTTTGGCGAAGGCGAAATTCTGTGTGGCGTGTCCATGCAGGTCCGCAAGGGGGAGCTGGTGTCCATCATCGGTCCTTCGGGGTGCGGCAAGTCCACCTTCCTGCGGTGTCTCAATTTCCTGGAAATACCCGACCGTGGCACGGTCACGGCCATGGGGGTGAGCATCGCGCGCGATGGCGGCCCGTGGCGGAGCGCGGATGAGCATCTGGCGCATCGCCTGCGCACGCATGTGGGCATGGTGTTCCAGAGCTTTAATCTTTTCCCGCATCTGAGTGTGCTGGATAACGTGATGCTGGCCCCCCGCGTGGTCAAAGGCGGCAATGCCGAAGCCGACCGGGAAGAGGCCATGGCCCTTTTGGAAAAAGTGGGTCTGGCCAAGGTGGCCCAGCGTTACCCGGTTTCACTCTCCGGCGGTCAGCAGCAGCGCGCAGCCATTGCCCGCGCGCTGGCCATGCGCCCCGAGATCATGCTGTATGACGAGCCCACATCCGCCCTGGACCCCATTGTGGCCGAGGAGGTGCTCAACGTCATGCGCACCCTCGATGACGAGGGCATGACCCAGATCATAGTCACCCATGACATGCGCTTTGCCGAGGTCGCATCCGACACGGTGGTGTACATGGATGGTGGCCATGTGATCGAAGCTGGCCCGCCAGAAATCCTGTGCGTGAACCCCACCCATGAACAGACACGTCGTTTTATGAGGACAGTCCTGTGAAGAACACCGCACAGCCCCGCCCTCGGCGCCTGCTGGGCGCACTGTTTGGCCTGCTTGGCGCGTTTTTGGTGCTGGGTGCCCCCGGAATGGCCCAGACGGCGCACGCGCAGAGCAAGCCCTTCCACTGGGCGGCCGATTCCTCGGCCGATGTGCCCTACACGTTCCATGACCTCAAGGACCAGAGCAAGCTCACCGGCTTTGAGTATGACCTGATGCAAGAACTCAGCCGCCACATGGGTGCGCCGCTGGACTTCATCAACAACGACTGGGACGGTCTGATCCCCGGCCTGCAACGTGGCCTGTACGACATGGTCATCTGCGGGATCGAGATGACCGACGAACACGCCGAGGGCATTGACTTCAGCGTTCCCTATTACATCACGTCCGAGCGGCTGGTGGTGCGGCGCAAGGGCAAGCAGCTGACCACCATGGCGGACCTGGAAGGCCACACGGTCGGCACGATCAAGGATACGCAGGCCGAGCGTATGCTGACCAACAACACCAAGATTTCCCTGCGCACTTATGATGAAGAAACAGATGCGTTCATGGACCTGGCCAATGGCCGCACGGACGCCATTCTCATTGATGGCCCCATTGCCAAATATTACGGCGAAACCAATCCGGCCCTGCACATTGTCGGCGAGCCCATTGGCCGCGTGCAGTATGGCATTGCCTTCGCCAAGGGTCAGAACAAGGACTTACGCGAACGGGTGAACGCAGCCCTCATGGCCATGCAGCAGGACGGCAGCCTGCACCATATTCTGGTGCGCTGGGACCTGTGGACGCCTGAGATGGCGCAGTTGACCAACGACCACACCCAGCCCAACGTGACCGCGGTTGCGTGGAACAACTACGTGGCCGAGTTGCAGGGCAAGGGCGGGTGGCGCGTCAAGCTGGAGCGCTATGCGGGTTTTGTGCCCCAGCTGGTCAAGGCTGCGGGGCTGACGCTGCTTGTCTCGCTTTGCGCCATGGTGCTTGCCGTTGGTCTGGGCCTGGGCCTGGCGCTGCTGCGCCTGTACGGCCCGCGCCCGCTGGCCTGGCTGGCCGCGACCTATGTGGAACTCGTGCGCGGCACGCCGCTGCTTATTCAGGTGCTGTTCATTTTTTACGGCCTGCCTGAATTTGGCATCAGCATGTCCCCCTTTGTGGCGGGTGTGGTCAGCCTTGGCATGAACTACGCCGCCTATGAGGCAGAAAACTACCGCGCGGGCCTGCAATCGGTGGCGCATGGGCAGATGGAAGCCGCACTTGCACTCAACATGACCCACCCGCAGGCCCTGCGTTATGTGCTGGTGCCCCAGGCGTTCCGGCTGGTCATGCCGGTCATGACCAACGACTTCATATCCCTGCTCAAGGACTCGTCGCTGGTCAGCGTGATTACCCTGACCGAACTCACGCAAACCTATATTCGCCTGTCCTCGGCCTATTTTGACTATTTTGGTACGGGGCTGATGGTGGGCGCGGCCTACCTGCTGCTGGGCCTGCCGTTTGTGCGCCTGGCGCGCCTGGCGGAAAAACGCCTTGCCATGCCGCATACCCGCCGCAGGTAAAACGGTGGCCTTGCCGCCATGCCTATAGCTTTAATGCGCTATAGGCATGGCGGGTTCTTGTTCTGTATATGTTGTATCGAACCTAACCTTGCTGCAATAGGGAGGGTGACAAGCTCGTAGCCTGACACAGCATGCTGAATACAGGGCGAGATGGTTGGAGCCCACGTTACGGCACACTCTGAACTGTCTCTCCTGGTGTTGTTGGCAGCACTGGAGAGGGCTGACCGCCTACACAGGAAACGGTGCCGAACTCCATGGATCTTCTTTCCGCACTACACAGTTTTGTGCGTGTTGCCGCGACAGGCTCATTCTCCGCCGTCTCGCGCGAGACGGGGGTGAGCCAGCCCACCATCTCCCGTCATATCGCCTTGCTGGAGGCGCATTACGGCACCACGCTGTTTGCGCGCACTACCCGCAGCCTGACCATGACCGAGGATGGCCGCAGCCTGCTCCCCCACGCCTACGAGGTGCTGGAAATACTGGAAACGGCCGAAACCGTTCTGGGCCGCAGGCGCGCCTCGGTTTCCGGTCTTGTGCGGCTGGGTGTGACCACCGCCTTTGGCCTGTGCCTGACGCGCAGGATGGGTGAACTGCTCGACCGCCACCCCGACCTGTCGGTTGAGGTGGTCATGCGCGATTCGTTCGGAGACCTGGTGGAAGAAGGGCTGGACCTGGCCGTGCGTGTGGGCGAAATTGCCGAGGGCACGCTGATCGCGCGCAAGCTGGGGCTGGTGCATAAATGGCTGGTGGCCTCTCCTGCCTGCCTGCAACGCCACAACATGCCCGAATACCCGCGTGAGCTTACGGAATATCCCGGCGTTGTGTACAATTACGGCTCCAGCCGTCTGGACTGGAACTTTGAGCGCGATGGGGAGGAAAGCGTGATCGCCCCGTCCGCCGTGTTCCGCGCCAATAGCAGCGAGGCGGTCATGTACGCCGTCGAAGCGGGGATCGGGGTTGGCCTGCTGCCTGCTTTCCAGGTGCGCAATGCAGTGGCCGATGGGCGTCTGGTCCGCCTGTTCGCGGACTGGAACATTCCCGGCCTGCCTTTTTACGCCGTTCATACCGGCCCGCGCACCCTGCCGTTGCGGACCCGCACGGTCATGGATTTTCTGGTCGAGGTTTCGGCCGATCTGTTGCGTGATGGCGGGCCCTTGTCCCCGGTTCTGTAAGGGCACGGGCTTGCGCGTCAGGCGCAGGGCACAAAAAAGGCCGGGCTTGATCGCCCGGCCTTTTTTGTATGGCAGGTGGGGGCCGCCTACCCGTGGAAGGCGGGGTCCATGGCGTCCGCCGGAGGGGTGGAATTTGGGGTCAGCTTGCTGTCAAACCCGCGCTGGAGTGTGGGCACCCAGCCGCGCAGCCAGCCATTGGTGCGTTGCACGAAGTCCGTAACCGCGGCCGAATCGGCCATGCCCGCGCGGGACCAGTTTTCCGGGGCACCCGGCACGCGGCGGACACCGGCTTCGGCGGGGCTGAGCAGCGTGTGCACGCTCATGAAGTCCACGCCCGCGCCGGATTTGCTTTTTTCCACCAGGTTCCAGCCCGCATCAACCAGAATGGGGGGCAGGTCAAAGCCCATCATGGTCAGGCGCTGCACGGCGGGGGGAATGTACATCTGGTCGCTCAGCAACGCTTGCAAGGCCTCGTTGGAGGTCAGGAACAGGTTGTTCACCACCCGTATGGGGGTTGTCATCCAGCACTCGTTGCGGCTGCCATCCTGTGGGGCCGCCTCGTTCATGAAGTTGAAGCTGCTGTGACATTCATCCTGGATCATGTGCACGGCCGCAACCGGCAGGGACTGGGTGGTGGCCTGCGCAATAATCAATCCGGTGACAATGCCCTGGGCCGAGCGGACATAAAGCGTTGTCAGCACCTCCCCATGGGCCACATCATCCTGAAAATTCACTACCGGGTGCCACTTGCCCGCAGGCAGGGGCAACTGCCGCCCGGCAAAGGTGACCATGCCTTCAAACTGCGCATCCATGGGGGGGATGGACACCGTGCGCTGGTCCTCATCGGGGTGCAGGGCGTCACTCGCCTCGGTCCCGCCCATGGCCGAGGGCAGCATGTGCCGTACCTTGCCGCTCAGGGCGGCATAGCCCGGCAGCCGCGTGCTCAGCCACGGGGCGGGGAACAGGATGGACAATGTGCCACAGACGCCTGCGGTTATCAGTGCGGTGCGCCATAGCGGGGCACGGTGCCACAGGCGGGTAAAAGCGGTCATGCGGTAACCTTGGTTGCAGGGCGAGGAGGCGGTGGGAATTGTGGCCACCGGGGTCAGGGACTTAGGGGGTCAGGCGGGCATGCAGCCCGTCATCACGGTTGTCGGCCACCTTGGCCACCACGGTGCCATCGTCCTCCTTGACCAGCCGGACCATGCTGGCCCCCTGCTGGCGGGCAACAATAAGGGACTCGCTGATCATGTCCTCAATCGAGCGGACCAGATCACGCGCGGAGGCGGCGTCGCCCATGCGGCTCTGGCGGCGCATCACATCGAGCAGGAGGGATGCGTCAATCCCGCTGGTTTCCACCTTCAGGCCGTAGCCTTCGATCATGGCTTCAATTTCCAGCGCGCCCACGCGGGCAATGTCGAGCCCACGCAGGGCGCGGAAGACAAAGATACGGTCCAGACGGTTGAGCACTTCAGGCGCAAAACCGGCCTGGCGCAGGGCCTCGACCGATTCGGCGCGCATGCGGTCGGGGTCATCGTGCAGGCGGTCCGAAATTTCGGTCAGCGCATCGGTGGCAATATTGGAGGTGAGCACAAAAATGGCCCGCACGGTGGAAATCTGCTGCCCGGTCGAGGCCTCGGTAATATGCCCGTCATTCCATGCGGTCAGGAATTTCTTGAACACATCGGGGTGGGCTTTTTCAATTTCGTCCAGCAGCACCACGGCGTCGGGTTTTTCCTTCAGCCCGCCTGTCAGCTTGCCGTAGGTGTCCGAGCCCACATAGCCCTTGGGCGAGCCAAACAGCTGCGTGGCGGCGTGGGGGCTGCTCATCTGCGTCATGTCAAAATGCAGCAGGGGGCGCTCAAGCTGGCGGGCCATCTGCTTGGCAAGGTAGGTCTTGCCCGTGCCCGGCGGGCCTGCGAGCAAGAAGATGCCAACCGGCTTGCCACGCACCTGCAGGGCAAGGCGGCGGCGGAGCTGGACGGCAATATCCTCGCACACCTGGTCCTGCCCGATCACGCGCGCGCGCAGGTTCGCGGCCAGTTCCTCGGCGTCTATGGTGGTTTCGCGCTGTTCGCGCGCAAGCATTTCTTCCAGTTCGGCGCGATTGGTCAGTCTGGCAAGAACGTCCATGAAGAACCCCCGTCGGCGTAGTAGCCCTTTGCGGGCCAGATGGTCGGCCCGAGTTTCAAACAGTAGTCCCGCAACGCTCAGCATAAGGCCGCCTGCCGCTAGAACAGGCCATGCGGCTGCGCACCATTGCAGCACATGCGCCACGGAATGGAGGGAAAGGTGGAGGCTGAGCATGATCTGGATACTGGCCAGCACCAGAAAAACCACCATCATCAGTGGCATCAGCCGGTTGAGTGTAGGGAGCAGGCCCTTCATTGCGCGATCACCGTAAGTGCCAGGGTATCCCCCTGTTTATAAAGAACGGGCAGGGCCTGTGGGCCAAAGACGGTAATGGCCCCGCTGCCAACGCCCGCGGGCCCCGGTGGGGCCGAAGGGATGATGTCCACATTCCCGCTCATGCTAATGGGCAGGATAACCGTTGTGGGTTTGGCCGTAAGCCCCACGCTTTGCTGCCACGGACCGCAGACTAGGGTAATCATGCCGCCAGCCCCCGTTGCATCATACACAGGCATGGCCACCAGCCGCACATCGCGCCGTTTGACCGCGGCCAGAATATCCGCGCGCTGCTGGGCGGAAAAACTGGACCCCGCCAGGGCCTGCTCCGCGTTTTGTGGGGCAATCACATTCAGCGGCAGGCCCTGGCGCTGGGAGTCGTCGCCCGCGCCGGACTCGGTGGTAACGGCCTGGCTGGTCTGGGTTTTGCCCGTGCCATAAAAGTGCAGGCCAGCACCCGCCATCAGCACGCATGCCGCCATGCCAATAAGGCCCAGCCGCATATTGGGGGATTTTTCGGCCGCCTGGGGCTGAGGCTGCCATGCCGGGTCCGGCTTGTTCTGCATGATAACGGTCAGCCTCCTTAGCTTACATGGTGGAGCGTTGCAGATATGTCGCAGCCAAGGCAATAAAAGCATGTCTGTGGGTTGGCGCAATGCGCAAAACTAGTCCAGCGGTAATTTATTTTTTATGGTCAGCCGTGCGCAAACAGGGTGCGGGTGGTTTCTGCCCTTGCAGTCTACGCCTGAGTGCACTAGATAAGCCATCATCCTTCTCAATTTGAATGACGTTTCGGGGGGTGGCCTTAGAAGGGCCGCCTTTTTTGCTTTGGACAATGATCTTTCTGCCCATTCTGGCCTTGAGGGCCGCCTTGTCGCACTGATTGCTCCCGCCGTAGAGGAAATGGGGTATGAAATCGTGCGTGTGGCGGTGCTTGGGCGTGAGCGGCCCACGGTGCAGATCATGGCTGACCGGGCGGACGGAATGTTGATCAATGTTGAGGATTGTGAGCGAATCAGCCACGCCGTTGGCGCTGTGCTGGACGTGGAGGACCCCATTCCGGGGGCATGGACGCTGGAAGTGTCCTCCGCCGGGATTGATCGCCCGCTCACACGTGCCAAGGACTGGACCCGCTTTGCGGGGCATCAGGCCAAGGCGGAAGTTCTGGTCCCCATTGAAGGGCGGCGCCGTTTTGCCGGTATTTCCCTGGGGTCCGACGGAACAGTGGCCCGTATGCGCCTGGATGACGGCACGGAAGTGGCTCTGCCACTGGCTGAAATCCGCAAGGCGCGACTGGTGCTGACCGATGCGCTGATTGAAGACAGCGCCCGTATGGTACAGCCTGCATCGGATGCAGGTGTGGAGCAGGATGGCAAAAAAGAGCCGCCCGCTTCCAAGGTGCATTGATAAAGCTGCCTGTTTTGGAGAGCTGAGAGCATGGATACCTCCGTTTCCCGTCCTGAACTGCTGCTGGTGGCAGACGCTGTTTCGCGCGAAAAGGGCATTGACCGTGAAGAGGTTCTGGAGGCCATGGAGCAGGCCATCCAGAAGGCTGGCCGCGCCAAATACGGGCACGAAAAGGACATTCGCGCCACAATCGACCGCCGCTCGGGCGAGGTGCGCCTCTCCCGCTGGACGGAAGTCGTGGACGCGGTGGACAATGAAGACGCGCAGATCGCGCTCTCCATCGCCCGCAAGTTCCGCCCCGAAATTCAGGCTGGCGAATATCTGATTGACCCGCTGCCCCCGATCGACTTCGGGCGCATCGCGGCCCAGACCGCCAAGCAGGTTATCGTGCAGCGCGTGCGTGAATATGAGCGCAAACGCCAGTACAACGAATTCAAGGACCGCGTGGGCGAGATCGTGAACGGCACCGTCAAGCGGACCGAATACGGCAACCTGCTGGTCGAGATCGGCTCCGCCGAGGCGCTGCTGCGCCGCGATGAACTGATCCCGCGTGAGACCTTCCGTAATTCCGACCGCGTGCGCGCCTACATCTATGATGTGCGCGATGAGCCGCGCGGCCCGCAGATTTTCCTCTCCCGCACGCATCCGGCCTTTCTGGCCAAGCTGTTCGCGCAGGAAGTGCCCGAAATCTACGACGGGATTATCGAAATCAAGGCCGTGGCGCGTGACCCCGGTTCCCGCGCCAAGATGGCCGTGATCTCGCGCGATGCCTCGATCGACCCCGTCGGGGCCTGCGTTGGCATGCGCGGCTCGCGCGTGCAGGCTGTTGTGGCCGAATTGCAGGGCGAGAAAATCGACATCATTCCCTGGAGCCCGCAGGCCGCCACTTTCGTGGTCAATGCGCTGGCCCCGGCTGAAGTCAGCAAGGTGGTGATGGATGAGGAAGCCGGGCGCGTTGAAGTTGTCGTGCCGGACGACCAGCTCTCCCTCGCCATTGGTCGGCGCGGGCAGAATGTCCGCTTGGCCAGCCAGCTGACGCGCTGGGACATTGATATCCTGACCGAAGCGGAAGAATCCGAACGCCGCCAGGAAGAGTTCCGTCGTCGCAGTGGCCAGTTTGTCGAAGCGCTGGACGTGGATGACGTGATCGCGGGCCTGCTGGTGACCGAAGGCTACCATAGCATTGAGGAACTGGCGTTTGCCGCCCCCGATGAGCTGGCTGGCATTGACGGGTTTGACGACTCGGTGGTCCAGGAACTGGTCCAGCGTGCCGAAGGCCACCTTGTGCGGCAGGAAGAAAAGCTCGATGAGCGCCGCCAGGAGCTTGGCGTTACCGACGATATCGCAAATATGGGTGTGTTCACCAACCAGATGCTTGTGACACTGGGTGAAAAGGGTGTAAAAACTCTTGACGACCTCGGTGATCTGGCCGGCGATGAGCTGGTCGAAATTCTGGGGGCGGATGCCATAGAAGAAGACGCCGCCAACGAAATTATCATGGCAGCGCGTGCGCACTGGTTTGAGGATGAAGAGGGCGCAGCCCCTTCCCCCACGCCAGAAGGCGGGGCAGGCGTCTGAGGCCTTGATACAGGGTGGGTGGTGATTTCTTGCCAGCAGCAGAAGAGAAGGGCAGCCTCCGCAGGTGCGCAGTCACGCGGGAGGAAGGTGTTCCGGCTCATATGGTGCGGTTTGTCATCTCACCCTCGTCCATAGTTGTCCCTGATCTGGACGCGCGTCTGCCGGGACGGGGAATATGGTTGAGTGCCCGCCGGGATGTGATAGAACAGGCCAGCAAACGCGGCGTGTTCGCACGCTCCGCGCGGATGCAGGTCAAGGTGCCGGAAGATCTTCTCTCTCAGGTGGAAGTGGGTCTGCACCGGCGCATGATAGAAGTGGTTGGGCTGGCACGACGCGCCGGTCAGGCCATTAGTGGCTTCGTTAAGGTGCGCGAATGGGTTATGCAGCGTCGTGCTGCTGTTATCGTTCACGCATCGGACGGAAGCAGGGAAGAACTGGACCGCCTGATTTCGGGTGGTCGGGATATTCCTGTCGTTGATGCGTTGTCGTCCGAGGAACTGGCTAAGGTTTTTGGGCGTGAACGTGTTGTGAATGTGGCGCTGGCGGCCGGCGGGCTGGCTACGCGTCTTTGTTGTGAAAACAGACGTTTTGCGGGGGTGGCCGTTGGCGATCCCCGGGTCTGCCGGACCTTTCCGGCGGATGGGTGTGAACAGGCGGGTCAATGAGCGAAGGCAAGGATCAGGATCAGGGTAAGGGGCGTTTGTCCCTTCGGCCGGCAGGGCGTCCGGAGGTCGGACGGACGGTTGATGCCGGGTCCGTGCGGCAAAGTTTCAGTCATGGCCGTTCAAAGGTCGTGCAGGTGGAAGTGCGTAAAAAACGTGGTCCTTCCCCGGCTGGCGCTGGTGGGCGCTCCGGTGGTTCCCGCGCAGGTGGCGGCCGTACCCTGACCGCAGCCGAACTGGCCATGCGCCAGCGCGTGCTTCAGGAACAGAAGAAAGAGGCCGAAGACGCCGAACGGCGTGACGCCGAGCGGCGCGAGGCCGAAAAGATTCGTATTCTTTCCGCCGCTGAGGAAGCACGCCGGAAGGAAGAAGAGGACAAGCGTCTGGCTGAAGAGCGCGAGGCCGAAGAGGCCGCCGCGACCGATGCCGACCGCCAGGCCCGGATTGACTCGATCAAGCCGATCGAGGTCAAGGCGCCTGTTGTGTCCGCCGTGCCAATTCCCGGTGAAGTCACTCTCGCACCTCCCGCTGGCCGTCTGCGCCCGCTGGCCGAGCGGGCGATCATGCCCGCCAAGCCGCTCAACAAGCCCGCGGCTCCGGCCCGCACGCCTGCCGCTCCCGCGGCTCCGGCGGCGGAAAAGGACATCAGTGCCGCCCAGACCCTGCGCCTGCGCAGCGGTCGTGGCACCGAGGGTGAGGAAGAGCAGCGCCGTGGCCCTGCCCGTAACAAGGTTGTTCCGCCGCGCAAGAACAGCAGTGGCCGCAAGGGGGACACCGGTGGTGGCCGCCGCGCAGGTCGGATTGACGTGCAGGCCGCGATCGAGGGGGATGACGACAAGACCCGCTCGCTCGCCTCCGTGCGCCGCCAGCGTGAGCGTGAACGCCGCCAGGCCGAACTGGAACGCCTGCGTTCGGACCAGGTAAAAGTGGTGCGTGACGTTATCCTGCCCGAAACGATTACGGTGCAGGAACTGGCCAACCGTATGGCGGCCCGTCAGGGTGAGGTGATCAAGGCGCTCATGAAAATGGGTGTCATGGCGACCGTCACCCAGAGCATTGACGCCGATACGGCCGAACTGGTGGTAGAAGAGTTTGGCCACCGCGTGCGCCGCGTTTCCGAAGCGGATGTGGAACTGGGGATCGAGGGCGTGGAAGACACGACCGAGGACATGCTCCCCCGTCCGCCCGTGGTGACGATCATGGGGCATGTCGATCACGGCAAGACGTCCTTGCTGGACGCACTGCGCACCACGGATGTGGCAGCGGGTGAAGCCGGTGGCATTACCCAGCATATCGGGGCTTACCAGGTTACGCTGGAATCGGGTGCGAAGATCACCTTCCTGGATACACCCGGACATGAGGCCTTTACGGCCATGCGTGCCCGTGGCGCCTCCATTACGGATGTGGTCGTTCTGGTGGTCGCGGCTGATGACGGCGTGATGCCGCAGACGATCGAGGCCATCAAGC
>CALCDN010000183.1 GCA_937900755.1 uncultured Acetobacter sp.
CGACATCGCTCAGTGTCTCGTGGGCTCGGAGATGTGTATAAGAGACAGGGCTTCCACTTTGTCACGTCTCCTCCCATGGTGGCGAAAAACCGGGTTATCACGGGTGGCTGGATATTTGATAACCAGGCCAACTTTGAACCTTCCGGCGCCATCCGCGCATTCAACGCCACCACGGGCGCCATTGAATGGGCATGGGACGTTGGCCACGACCCGGAAACATGGAAGCCCGGCCCCAATGACGTGCTGACGCGTGACACCCCCAATGCATGGGGCGTTTACACTGCTGACCTTGATCTGGGCCTGGTTTACATTCCTACCGGCAACTCCCCGCCCGATAACTGGGGTGGCACGCGCCGCCCGTTTGACGATGCCTCTTCAAGTGCAACCGTTGCCCTGGATATTGAAAGTGGCCAGCGCCGCTGGATTTACCAGACCGTGCACCATGACCTGTGGGACATGGACATTCCCTCCGGCCCGTCCATGGTTGACCTGCCCGGCCCGAACGGGGAAAATATTCCAGCACTGGTGCAGAGCACAAAACGGGGTGAGTTCTTCGTCCTCGACCGCCGCACCGGCGAGCCTGTTCCGGGCTACCCCGTAGCGGAAAAACCCGTACCCACGGCAGGTCATGTGCCTGATGACCGCGTGTCTCCCACGCAGCCATACCCAACGGCCATGCCGTCCCTGACACCACCGAACCTGAAAGAGTCGGACATGTGGGGAGCAACCCTGCTCGACCAGATGATCTGCCGTATTCAGTACCGCCAGTCGGCTTATGACGGGCAGTTTACACCGCCGCATCTTGGCAAGACCACCATTGTCTATCCTGCGTTCTATGGCGTTGTGGACTGGCAGGGCATTACCATTGACCCGCAGCGTAAGCTCCTGCTGGCCAATGCAAGCTACCTGCCGTTCCGTATCCGTCTGGAAAAACGCCAGACACTGGAAGCACCAGGAACCCTGCCCAAGTGGGACGGCAAAGGTGAGGAACCCGCAGCCAAGGGTGATGCACTGTCTGTCTCGCCTGACTATGGCACGCCTTACATTGCCTACACCAACCCGTGGCTGAACCCGCTGCAGATCCCCTGCAAAGGACCAGTCTGGGGCACGCTGACCGCGATTGACCTTGTCACCAAGAAAATCGTCTGGCAGCACCCGGTTGGCACCACGCGTGACACAGGCCCCTTCCGCACCCACAACAACCTGCCGCTGCCAACTGGCATGTATAATATTGGCGGGAACATTGTGACCAAGGGCGGCATGGTGTTCATGGGCGCAACCGCGGATGACTATCTGCGCGGGTTTGACCTTGCGACCGGTCAGGTCGTCTGGAGCGATCGCCTGCCCGCAGGTGGTCAGGCGACCCCCATGTCCTACGAAGCCGGTGGCAAGCAGTACGTGGTGATCGCCGCAGGTGGCCACGGGGGCCTTGGCACCCGGAGCGGTGATTACATCATTGCCTACACGCTCGATGGCGAACAGGGCTCCAAAGCCCAGTAACGTGCCTTCCATGCGGGACCCCTGAATTTTTCGGGGGTCCCGTTTCCTTTGTATACGGAAATCCTTCTGATGCGTCTGACAGAAAAGCCAGAGCGCCTGCGCGCTCTGCTTCGCCTCGTCATACCCGGTGTGGTTCTGGTTTATGCGTCTTCGGCCCGCGCGGCTGATGTCACGCTCGGCATTATTGGCCCACATGAGTATGACCTGCCGGTTGATTTCAAGCCCTTCAACGTCCTGGTCCAGTATGGAGATGGCAACGCGGCGGGCAGCACATACAACAGTGTTGGCCAACGTCAGGCTCGTGGTGGCAGCCATACCTGGGCGGGCATGACCAAATATGTGCATTTCCGCAGCTTTGAAGCCATTCCACACGTGGGCTTCGCATTCGAGTTGATCCAGTCGGAAAGTTACTCCCTGGCAAACGGCACCGATTACGGCGGGTTGGGGCCAACCATTGTCGGCCCCGCCGCGTGGTTCAAGCCCGACGCGAACAGCACCTTTGGCATACAGACATTCATGCAGACGCCCGAAGGCACGCGCGATGCGACATCGCCCAACTACTGGTCCAATATTTCCAGCTTCATATTTGACTATGAGTGGAAGCACTTCAGCTTTGATGGTGACGCCGGAACGGTTGTTGGTTCAACCAAGCATGTCAAAAACGCCCATAGCTATTCACCGGGCGTGGTGTTCTACACCAACTTGCGATTCAGCTGGAAAGCCACCAAAAAGCTCGAGCCCTTTGTCGCGCTGGACTGGCAGAACGTAACAGGCACGTACGATAATTCGGCCAAACGCTACCTTGATGATTCCAACAGCAGGGAAACAACATTGGGGCTGGGTCTTATGTACAACGTTTCCAAACACGTCTCCATTACCGGACGATATTCCCACTCGCTTGAGGCACGGAACACGCCGGAGACCAACGCCTATTATGTGAAATTTGTCTATCTTTGGTAGAGAAAACGTATAAAAGGCAGACCACTTTTTCAAAAGAAGATAAAATTTGCTTTAAACCATGCAGCAATATGTTGTAACATACGCCACGAACTGTAACGCTACGTCTTTGTCACAAGCGAAGAGGATCATTGCGGGTTAACTGGTGGAAGACTGCATGAATGGCAACCTGAGCAGGATAGAGATGGCGGATGATGACCTTCTGCCTCTTCCGGTTAACCAGAAAGCCCCGGTATCAAGCGATACCCGCATCCAGCAATCATGGGAGCGTTGCGCTTCCGCCTATAATCTGGACCCCTCGCAAGGCTGGATAGCCGATGTGCTGTCCGGGGCCGAATTCCGGCAGGCCAGTGGCCGATCATCCCTGCTGCTCAAATCCGCCATGGGGGAAGTGCGGCGTTTGTTCGACCTTGTGCAGGGCATGGGCCTTATGGTGCTTCTGGCGGACCCGGACGCCACCATTCTGGCGCGCTGCGCGGATGAGACCCATTTATCAGTCTGCCGCAGGCTCCACTTGCGCAAAGGGGCAATCTGGCATGAATCCGCCGCAGGAACCAATGGTGTTGGAACATGCGTGAAGGAAAAATGTCCGATCTTTTTGGGGCAGGGTGAGCATTGGCGGTTTTGTTTTTCGCTCCTTGCCAGCTATGCCGTCCCGGTTTTTGATGCGCAGGGCCATGTGGCGGGGGCGCTTAATCTGGCGGCGTTGAGTGGCAATTCCACCAAACCCTATGCGGCGCTGGTTATGGAAACACTGCTGCAATCAGGGCGGCGGATAGAGGAGCAGTTTTTTCGCACCCATTACGCAGGTAAAAAAATACTGACCCTTGGCCCGGCCGAGGGATGTTCGTCCCCTCTGGTCGCCCTGAACACAGCGGGAGAGGTCATTGGGGCCACGCACGCAACCCGGGTGATGATGGGCTGGACCGACGCCATGATCAAAGATCATCCCAACCTGTTAACCGAGCTGGAAGCCGGCACCGAAATCAGCTTGCAAAAAGCGGAGGAAAGCGTTGTGCGCTCCGCTCTGGCGGCCAGTCATGGCAACGTGGCGGCAACGGCCCGTAGTCTGGGCATCAGCCGTGCCACGTTATATCGGAAAATAAAGGGGCTGAACATTCAGTGACCAAGGCAGGGGCATCCGCGTCCCGGCGGCGTCACAACAGGCTGTTGCCCCTGTATTATGGCGGATGACCACCCTCGACCGGAAAATCAAAAACAATGACACGGTCAAGATAGGGGCCTGCAAAGGACTTAAAGGCATCATGCGCGGGATCAAAACAATGACTGTTCGTAACAATTGGTCGCCCGACATAAAAATTGCGGTCGCCTTGTGAGCGAAATGTCACCAGATAACCCTGCTCAAGACCAAGTTCTGCATTTTCGCCACTGATCTGTGGTC
>CALCDN010000184.1 GCA_937900755.1 uncultured Acetobacter sp.
GCCCCACGCACGGCACACGCGCCACCATGGCGCAAAGCAGGGTCCGCAGCACCAGCCCTGCCGAGAGCTTTTTACCCACGGCACCGGGCGTGCATCCGCATGACAGGTCCGTGCGCCCACGCAGGACGTTAATCCCCATGGCACAGGCGAACACACCCAGCAAAGCCGCGGCGAGCACACTGCCCGCAAAAGCGCCCGCACCAGAAAACAGCAGAACAGCAACGCAGGTTTCGGCTATGGCAAGCGCCCATGCCGTACCTTCGTAAGACCAGTCCGGCAGCAGGCGGTAGGATGCGAGCGTACCCAAAAATGCGTCATGCGCGCGCAGCTTGGCCACCCCTGCCACCAAAAACAGGGCGCCCACGCCGCCAGCGCACACTGCTCCAGCGAGTTGCCCGGCCTGGGCACACCACTCAGGCACCCCCGGAACCGCCGCCTGAAGGCTCATCCTTCACCCGGCGCAACCGTGAAGATCAAAGACGTGCCAAGCCCTTTCATCGTGCGCAAAAGCTTGCCGGTGCGCGCATCGGAAACAAAGAAGTTCCCGGCCTCATCCGTTGTAAACATCAACGGGGAGGCATCCTGCGTCACACCGACCATGGTGCTGGCGACCTTGAGCGGAAGGCGGCGGGTACGCTTGTGCGTGTCCGTGTTGTACACCCACACCTCGGTCCCTGCATCCTTGTGGGTCCAGAACGTGCCACGGTGCATGAGCACATACAGCTCGTGCGTGTTCTTGTGCAGCGCGGCCATCTGCCACCCACCGGGCCGCCATGTCACCTCAAACGGTGCGGACGCATCGGATGCAGGCTTGAGCCCGGCCCCCGCCTGCAACGACCATGCAGGCTGCACCGTGCTGTTGGCCGAAAGGGTGGCTGGGTAAACCTTGCCGCTATAGCTGATGAAATACGTTGCGCCGTCCCCGGCCACACTCGGGCTCTGCTCGAAAATACCGTCCCTGTCGGGTTCAAAGAACGCGGCGCTGTGGGTAACACTGGCCTTGCCGTCTGCTGCGATGCTGACATTGCTCAGCGTACCATCCCCGCACAGGGAGGAAAAACCGGCATTGCCCCATGCATAGGCGAGGGCGCAGCCGGGAATTTCCACCGTCTGGCTGACCTGGTGCGTCTTTGTGTCCACCACTTCCACCGCGTTGGCGGGGCTCATCTGGTACACATACACCCGCGCGCCATCGGCGCTGATGGCCAGGTTGTTGCGCTTGGGGGTTACCAGCGCGCGCGAGGGCAGTTTTTCATCCGCGGTGAGTTGAAGGGTCAGGGCGTCATATTCAGCCAGCAGGTCATTCCTGGCGCCACGGTTGCCGCGCTCCCATGTGGTTTCGCCCACATAAAAGCGGCTGGCGTCGGGGGCGAGCACCACGTTGGGGTTGTAGGCGGCCTGCACCATGCCCAGCAGCACGCCACGGTCGGCGTCCACCACATCCACACGCCCATCCTTGTTATGGGTGTAAACCGCGTCTTCCACCAAAATGGTATGGGGGCTGTAAGGCTTGAGGCGCACCACATCACTCTGTTCGGTCTGCAGCACCGGTTCGGCGGCCTGAACGGCGATGGCGGAAAAAAAGGCCGCACTGCCAAGAAGCAGGCCAGACCATGATTTGCGGGGGCGAAGAACGGACATGCGGACCTGTTTTTCTCTCGTTTCCTTCAGGATTTTCGTATCATAGCCGTTACTGTTGCCTTTTCAACACAAATTATAGGCACACCTGTCGGGAACCTGACACACCTGCACACAGATTATGCACATCTGGCACGTGATTTTAAAAATTCCCTTCTTTTTTGAAGAATCGTTGCAAAAGCCACCGGGTCGCAACCCCGTGCGAGCCCTTGGCGTGCCAGACCACGGCCAGGGGCACCAGCCGGTTGCCTGCGTCAAACTGTTGCTCCAGCACAACAATGTCAGGTGCCGCCGGGGACGCTGCCAGAACATGGTCGGACACAAAGGCCCAGCCTATGCCGTGGCGCACCAGTTCCAGAATGACCCAGTGGCTTTCCACCCACCAGACCTCCCCCGCAACCCGCAGGTAATGCCGCTCGCGCTCGCGCCCGCGTGCTGCGACCAGAATCTGGCGGTGGCGCTTGAGGTCCTCCCACGCCACGGGGCCACCCTGGGCCAGCGGGTGGTGGCGCGCGCACACCAGCTTGAGCGGCACCCGCCCAATGGTGCGAAACGCAAGCTCGGGCGGCATGCTGTGCTGCTGCCACATAACGCCAAGCTGGGCGGCGCCGTCGCGCACAAGCTGGCCCACATCCTCCATGAGCGGGAACAGGATTTCCATTTCCACATGGGGGAAAGCCTGCGCGAATTCGGCAAAAACCGGGCCAAGGGCATGCTCGGGGTACAGCTCGTCTATGGCGACAACCAGCTTGTTCTCCACCCCGCTTTCCAAAGAGCGGGCAACGCCTATCAGGTGTTCGCGCCGGTCCAGCACCACGCGGGCCTCGCGGAGCAGGCGCTCGCCAGCCTCGCTCAGCACCGGGGTGCGCCCCGTGCGCACGAACAGCACCACCCCCAGGTCCACCTCCAGATTGGCCACATGCGTGCTTATGGCCGACTGCGCACGCCCCAGCGCACGGGCGGCAGCGGAAAAAGACCCCGCATCCACCGTGGCGACAAATGCTTCAAGCTGTTCGAGAGACACATTCATCCATCTGTTTTTCTGATAGGTTCCATCTTTCCTTTGCTATCAGGCTCGATAGATTGCCGCCATGTCAACTTACTCTTCCACCCATGCCCCCGCCCTGAGCGGAGCAGGCCAGCCTGCACCCCTTGCACCACCTGTGGTTCCCATGCGCTCACGCATGGACCGCCTGCGGCATGTGCTGCTGTTTGAACTGTTTGCGCTGGCCATGACCATTCCCGCGGGCAGCGCCCTGTTTGGCCTGCACGAATCCGCCATGGGCGTTATTGGCATTGGCAGCGCCATAACCGCCATGGTGTGGAACTACCTGTACAACCTGGGCTTTGACCGGGTAATAGCCCGCCTCTACCACACCACACACAAAACTTTGCGGATGCGGCTTGTACATACCCTGGTCTTCGAGGCGGGGTTGCAGATGGCCCTTGTGCCCGGCATTGCGCTGTACACCCACACCTCCATGGTTGCCACACTTCCGCTCTCACTCTCGCTGGCGCTGTTT
>CALCDN010000185.1 GCA_937900755.1 uncultured Acetobacter sp.
CCCCCCGGCCCCCGCGGGCGGCCCGCCCCCCGGCCCCCCTCGCGGCGCCGCCGCCCGCCCCCCCCGGCCGGCCCCCCGCCCCCCACCGCCCCCCATCGGACAACAGCCAGGATGTATCCCAGATGTCGTAACCCAGTGCCGGAATAAGGTCGTCGGATGCGAGCAGGGCGGCGGCCTGGGACGCCATGCCTGCCGCCAGAATGGAGACAAGAATATTGGTGACGGCGAACAGGTGCCGCAGGGGAATGATAATCAACCCGCGATACAGGGCGTAAGACAGAGCCGCCCCCGCCAGAACACCCAGCAGGCCCCCACTCAGCAGGGAGGCCGCGCCAACATGGGCCGATACGGCAATACCGTAGAGGAACAGCACAACTTCCATGCCTTCGCGCAGGACAGCCACGGCCACAACAGTTGCCAGGGCGGCGAGAGAGCGGCTGCCCGAGGAAACGGCGGCCCCCATCTGCTGCATTTCCTGCGCGAGTTCACGCCCGTGCCGCGCCATCCAGACAATGTGCCAGGAGAGCATGAGCACGGCCACGCACAAAATGGAGGCGGCAAAAATGTCTTGCCCATTGCCAGAGAATGCGGTGGAGAGCGCACCGGCACAGGCCGCGGCAATGGCGGCCCCGGTTACGCCCGCGGCAATGCCGCCAGTCACCCACCAGCCCCGTCCGGGAATGCCCCGCGTTGCCGCAAGAACAATGCCAATAACCAGGCCTGCTTCAATAACTTCACGAAAAACAATGATCAGACTGCCAAGCATGGTTTACGGCTTTGCTTCTGCGGTGACTGTTCCCTTGGCCTGATCGGGGTGATAGTCATCAAAAAAGGTGTATTGCCCAGGGTGTAGCGGGCCTGCATGCACACGAATTTTTGAGCCAGGGACAATAATTTTTTCAAATTTCATGTCATAGCTTTCAAGTTCGTCGGTGGTGCTGTCCTGGCTTTCCAGTTCAATCATAAACCGTTCACCCGCAGGCACGCTCAGATGATCCGGTTCAAAATGATGATCTTTGAGTGTAAGGTGAAAAACGGTTTGCGCCTGAGCCTGCACGGGAGGAAAAAGATACATCCCGGTCAAAAGGGGGAGGGCTGCAAAAAGCCGTTTCATTCTCTGATTCTCCGCTTGTCTTGACTGATTGGGTTAGTGAGAATCATTATTAAAGTCAATGTTTATACCGATCGGTGAATTGTAAACTCATGTCAAACCATCCTCTGGATTTTATGCGACTGCCCACGAGCCTGCTTATGGCGCTGGATAGCCGGACGTTTCATTTCTGGTTCCAGCCGATTCATTATTTGGTCAGAATGCTTCATATCCTGAGCATGTCCGGGTTTTTTGGGCTGGAAATGCTGTTCGCGCTCGCGGTTGTCCAGCAGATGGAAAAGGACGCGCTTGTCCGGCTTTCACGCTTTATGCTGCGTCCTTTGCATATTAGCTATGCCATAGCCATGATCACAGGCTTTGCCCTGTTTTTCTACGACCCGGTGCATATTGGTGCGCGCGCCTATATTACGCCCAAGCTTATAGCGCTGGTTGTGTCCGGCATTTTGGAATGGTACGGCCACAAGGCGCTGTACTGGCCGATCATGAAGGGTCGGGACGACAAAGTTTCCCTGTGGTGCAAGGTTTTTTGTTTTTCCGCCTGCATGGTCTGGGTGGTGGTCATTGTGTTTTCATGCCTCAATTCAGAAGGCGTGCCAAAAGTCTTCCTACGGCATTATTTTTAACGGATCAGGCAAAAAAATATGGAGAACGGGCGAACCCATTCTCCATATTTATAAATATTCAGGCAGAAATGCGCCGTTTTCCGTTATTCGGCGGCAACATAGACCTTGCCGCCAGACTGGCGGAACTCCTCGTTCTTCTGCTCAATGCCCGCAAGGCGGATGGCGTCTTCCTTCAGGTCCTGGCTGATCCGCATGGAGCAGAACTTGGGACCACACATGGAGCAGAAATGCGCCGTCTTGTGCGCATCGCGCGGCATGGTTTCATCATGGTACGCGCAGGCCGTGTCGGGGTCGAGCGAGAGGTTGAACTGATCCTCCCAACGGAAGGAAAAGCGGGCGCGGCTCAGGGCATCGTCGCGCTCCTTGGCCCCCGGATGGCCCTTGGCGAGGTCGGCTGCGTGGGCGGCAATGCGGTAGGTGATCACGCCGGTTTTCACGTCGTTGCGGTCAGGCAGGCCCAAATGCTCCTTGGGGGTGACGTAGCAGAGCATGGAGGTGCCGAACCAGCCGATCATGGCCGCCCCGATGGCCGAGGTAATGTGGTCGTAGCCAGGTGCGATGTCGGTTGTTAATGGCCCAAGCGTGTAGAACGGGGCCTCGTCACATTCGCGCAGCTGCTTGTCCATGTTCTCCTTGATCTTGTGCATGGGCACATGGCCCGGCCCTTCGATCATGACCTGGCAGCCCTTGGCCCAGGCGATCTTGGTCAGTTCACCCAGTGTTTCCAGCTCGGCGAACTGCGCTGCATCGTTCGCGTCGGCTATGCTGCCCGGACGCAGGCCATCCCCGAGCGAGAAGGACACGTCATACGCGCGCATGATGTCGCAGATGTCTTCAAAGTGTTCGTACAAAAAGCTCTCGCGGTGGCCGTTGAGGCACCAGCTCGCCATGATGGACCCCCCGCGGGAGACAATGCCGGTCACGCGGCTGGCGGTCAGGGGCACATGCTGGAGTCGCACCCCGGCATGGATGGTAAAGTAGTCCACGCCCTGTTCGGCCTGCTCGATCAGCGTGTCGCGGAACACCTCCCAGTCCAGTTTGGCAACGTCCCCGCCCACTTTTTCCAGCGCCTGGTACAGGGGCACCGTGCCAATGGGGGTGGGGGCGTTGCGCAGGATCCAGTCGCGGATGTTGTGGATATTGCGGCCCGTGGACAGGTCCATGACCGTATCGGCACCCCAGCGGATGGACCAGACCAGCTTTTCCACCTCGTCGGCGGCGGAAGAGGTAATGGCCGAATTGCCGATATTGGCGTTTACCTTGACCAGAAAGTTGCGCCCGATCACAACCGGTTCGAGTTCGGGGTGGTTGATGTTGGCGGGAATGATGGCGCGCCCGCGCGCAATTTCGTCCCGCACGAATTCGGGCGTTACAAATTCGGGCAGGGCGGCGTTGAAGGAGTTGCCGTTCTTCAGTTCGGCCGCGGCATCATCCAGCGCTTTCTGGCGACCCAGATTTTCGCGGTGGGCCACGTAGATCATTTCCTCGGTGACAATCCCGGCCCGGGCGAATTCGTACTGGGTGACCGGCTTGCCCGCCACACCCTTGAGTACCGTATGCGGGGCCGGGCAGGGCTGGACCAGGTAGCTGCCCTCGGCGCCGCCATTGTCCTCGGGGCGGATGGTGCGCGCGGTGGTGGGGGCAAGGCCACGCTGGGCCAGCCACGCACTGCGCAGCTTGGGCAGGCCCGTGCGCACGTCAATGCTGGCGGTGTGGTCCGTGTAGGGGCCGGACGTGTCGTACACCCGCAGGGGCGGCTCGTTGGCGGACGGGTCGAGTGCGATCTCGCGGAAGGGGACACGGATGTGGGGGTGTCCATCGGGGCTGGAATAGACCTTGCGTGACCCGCGAATGGGGCCAGTGGTCACCTGCCCCGGCGCGGGAGCCGCCGTATTGGCCGGTTTGGGGTTGCCACCCTGTGTGGGAGGCTGTGTGGTGGTGGTGGCAGACATTGCAAAGTCTCCTCAGGCGCGAGGAGGACAGGCCCGCTGGAAGGAGACAGCCATTACGGCCCGCACCTTGCCACTACGGGCAGGGGGCTTGTTCCTTGCAGGCACCAGTCCCTCCGCCGGTATGAGCCGGATCAGGTTCCCCGCCAGAACCGTATGTTACTGGCGGCAGGGTCGCCACGGTGCTTCCTGTTTAAAGTAAAGCGGAAGTGGCCTCTCAGTTCCTTGGACCGGAACCCCCCTTGGTTATGTTCAAGCAGATAGCCTGAGGTGTGCCTGTGTCAAGCATTTACACTCATATGTGACCGGGGGGCAGGGGTTCTGGCGCGTGGAAGGCGGGAGGGGGCGGTGGATTCCGGCCTGTAAAGCGCGGCTTTTGCCATGGGTGTACGGCATGGCATGCAACATCCCAATTACTACAATAAAGAATAATTCGTAAGATATGCAAGTTTTTTTGAGTATGTCATCATTGTGTCATGCAGACAGAAAGAAATAAAACGCTTGATGCGGTAAAAAATCTGGAAATCTCTCCACGTGCTCATTACGTCTTGTGGATAGCGGCATTTGTGTCTGCCATATGCGGCGGTCTTTACGGATACGACACGGGAATTATTTCTGGCGCACTTCTCCTTATTACCAAGGACTTCCACTTAACCTCCGTGCAGGAGGAAATGGTCACTTCGGCTATTCTGGTCGGGGCGGTCCTGGGGGCCATGGGTGTTTCATGGTTTTCCGAGCGCTACGGCCGCAGGATCTCGGTCATGCTGGTGACAGCCGTGTTCGTGCTTGGCGCCATTGCCTGCTCCTATGCCTCCTCCGTGACCATGCTGGTGATCGACCGCGTGTTCCTGGGCTTTGCGGTGGGGGGGTCCACGCAGGTGGTGCCAACCTATATTTCCGAACTGGCCCCCGCCGCCAAGCGCGGCAACCTGGTCACCCTGTTTAACGTGGCCATTGGCATTGGCATTTTCATGGCCAACCTTGTGGGCTTTACCATGCGCGACGCCTGGGGCTGGCGGCCCATGGTGGCCATTGCCGCCATTCCCGCCGCCATTGTGTTCGTGAGCATGTTCTTCCTGCCCAAGAGCCCGCGCTGGGTGGCCGAGAACGAGGGCATGGTCTCCGCCGTCAAGCAGCTTGGCCGGGTGCGTACATCGCGCAAGGTGATCCAGCGCGAAATTACCGAAATCCGCAAGAACGTGATGGGCATGGATGAAGAGGAGCGGGGCTGGAAGGGCCTTAAACTCCCCTGGGTCCGTCCTGCGCTGGTGGCCGCACTGGGTATTGCGTTCTTTACGCAGGCCGGTGGGCTTGAGATGATGATCTACTATACCCCCACCTTCCTCTCGGATGCCGGGTTTAATAGCTCATCAGCTCTGCTGACCAGCCTTGGTGTTGCCATGGTTTACCTGGTCATGACCCTGCTGGGCTGCCTGTTCGTGGACCGGATCGGCCGCCGCCGCCTTGTGCTGATCATGGGGCCGGGGTCCGTGCTCAGCCTGATCGGGCTGGGTGTGATGTTCGCCCTCCACCCCGACAAGGGGAGCGTGGGGAGCTGGATGATCGTGGTGTTCCTGCTGCTGTTCATGGTGTTCAACTCGGGCGGGATCCAGGTCGTGGGCTGGCTGCTGGGGGCGGAGCTGTTCCCCCTGCCCATGCGCGCGGTCGCCACCAGCTTGCATGCAGCAGTCCTGTGGGGGGCGGACTTGCTGGTCACGGCGACTGCCCTGTCGCTGGTGCAGCTTGTCTCCCTTGGGGGCACAATGTGGATTTACGCCGCAGTCAATCTGGCGTCGGTCGTTTTTGTGTATTTCTGCGTGCCCGAAACCAGTGGGGCCACGCTGGAGGATATTGAAATGGCCCTGCGTGATGGCGAATTCGCCCCCAAGGCCGAGAACAACTACGCCATTCCTCAATACACCATAGAAGACGAGGACGATGCCGTGGCAGCCCCCGCGCAGGCAGCGGGGAGTGCCGCCTGAATATCTGGCCGTCAGGCCCAATCCCTCCGCGCGGCCTGTTGGGTTGTCGCGGGGGAGCAGAGAGCAAAAAGGCCGGTCCATATTCTGGACCGGCCTTTTTGTTGAGGCTGTTCTGGCAGGTGGTGCCTAGTGCGTGCGCGCCATGAACTGTTCCAGCCAGTGAATGGTGTAATTCCCGCTCTGAAAACCGGGGTCTTCCAGAATGGCGCGGTGGAGTGGAATAACGGTTTTAATCCCTTCCACCACAAATTCGTCCAGTGCGCGCTGCATGCGGGCAATGGCCTGCGCGCGCGTGGGGGCATGGACGATCAGCTTGGCAATCATGCTGTCGTAGTAGGGGGGGACGCGGTAGCCGGTGTAGAGCGCGCTATCCACCCGAACACCCAGGCCACCGGGGGGGTGGTACACGGCCACGGTGCCGGGGCAGGGGGCGAAGGTCGCCGGGTCCTCGGCGTTAATGCGACATTCAATGGCATGGCCAGAGAAGGTAACATCGGCCTGTGTGTAGCCAAGCTTTTCGCCCGCCGCCAGGCGGATCTGCTCACGTACCAGGTCCACGTCACACACCATTTCGGTAATGGGGTGTTCGACCTGGAGGCGGGTGTTCATTTCGATAAAGCAGAACTGCCCGTCCTGGTACAAAAACTCCAGCGTGCCCGCGTTGCGGTAGCCCATGCGGGCAAGGGCCTCGGTTGCCGTGCGGCCAATGCCATCGCGCTGCTCGGCGGAAATGGCGGGCGAGCCTGCCTCTTCCAGCACCTTCTGGTGGCGGCGCTGGAGCGAGCAGTCACGCTCGCCAAAGTGGACCACGTTGCCGTGGTTGTCGCCCAGAATCTGGAGTTCAATGTGGCGGGGGCGGTCCATGTATTTTTCCATGTACACCGCATCGTTGCCGAAGGCTGCGCGCGCCTCGGTGCGGGCCATGCTCCAGGCATCGGACAGCTCATCTGCGGAGTGGGCGACCTTCATGCCCCGTCCGCCGCCACCGGCCGCGGCCTTGATGAGCACGGGGTAGCCAACGCGGCTGGCCACTTCGTGCGCTTCCTCAAGGTTGGCCAGTTCCCCGTCCGAGCCGGGCACCAGGGGCACGCCAAGGGCGAGCATGGTGGTCTTGGCGGTAATCTTGTCGCCCATCATGCGGATATGCTCGGCCGTGGGGCCGATGAAGACCAGACCGTGGGCTTCCACCGTTTCGGCAAAATCCGCGTTTTCGGACAGGAAGCCGTAGCCGGGGTGAATGGCTTCCGCCCCGGTTATGGTCGCAGCGGACAGGATGGCCGCCACATTCAGGTACGAATCGCGCGAGGAGGGCGGGCCAATGCACACCGCCTCATCCGCCAGGCGCACATGCATGGCATCGGCATCAGCGGTGGAATGGACCGCCACGGTTTTGATCCCGAGTTCCCGGCAGGCGCGCAGGATACGAAGGGCGATTTCGCCACGGTTGGCGATAAGGATTTTGGAGAACATTACTCGATAATGGCAAGTGGCTGGCCAAATTCGACCGGGTCGCCCGAGGTGACCAGAATGGCCTTGAGCGTGCCGCCCTTGGGAGCCTTGATCTGGTTGAAGGTCTTCATGGCTTCAATCAGCATCAGGGTCTGTCCCGCGCTTACGATCTGCCCTTCGCTGGCAAATGGCGGGGAGGACGGGTCGGGCGTCAGGTAGGCCACGCCAACCATGGGGCTGGGCACCACGCCGGGATGGCGGGAGAGGTCGGCCGGGGCGGCACTTTCCACCACCGCGGGGGCCGCCGCCACGGGGGCTACGGG
>CALCDN010000186.1 GCA_937900755.1 uncultured Acetobacter sp.
CTGCACACAATCGCTCTTAAAGGTGTGCGCCTTGCCCTCCGCCGCGCCCATGATGGCGGCGTAGGGTTTGACCTTGACCTGCCCCCGCCACCCCAGCCCCACCAGGACACCACCCTTGAGACCTATGGGCTGAAAGACGCCCGCATAGAAGACGCCAGCATAAGCATGGATGACCGGCTGACCGGCACCCACTGGCTGGCGTCCGATATTGGTGTGGACCTGCGCCTGCGCACGATCGGACGGAGCACGGGTGTTGTCGGCTCGGTCACGCTGAGCATTGCGCCCCAGAACGCCCCGAACACCAAGCTGGTGCTGAGTGCCCATGGCGCACCCGCACATGATGGCCAGCAGATTGCATGGCACCTGAGCACGAACACGCTCAACCCTGCCACATTCGCCACCCTGCGCCCCGAACTGGCCGCAATGGACCTGCCCCTGAGCCTTGCTGCGGATACGCTTTTCATCCCCACCGCAAAAACGGCATGGATGCTGCCCAATACACTGGAACTGAGCGCATCCCTTGGCGCGGGCCATGTGGATGCGGGGGGCTCGCGCTATGAGGTGGACCACGGCACGGCCAGCATTGCCCTGCAACTGGACCAGAGCAAACTGCAGACCACTCCAGCACGGATCACCATTCCATCCATCAGTCTGTTTTTGCGTAACCCCGCCAACCCCGATGACGCCACGCGCGCGCTGAACCTGAACCTGACCGGCGCCCTCAACGCATCCGACCTTGTGCAACCCAGGGACATAGACGCCCGGCTGAGTGCGAGCATTCCCCATGTCTCCTTTGAGGATCTGGTTTATTACTGGCCCAGCCTTGCCGCCAAGGGAGGCAAGAAATGGGTGACGGAAAACATTACATCAGGTGTAGCCACCGGCCTTGTCACCACGGCCGAACTGGGGAGCGACAAGGGCTGGAGCGGCATAAAACTGACCAGCATACAAGGTGGCCTGGACGCCACGGGCCTGACCATTCACTGGCTGCGCCCCATTGCCCCCCTGCAGGGGCTGGATGCCCGGCTGGACATTGTCAGCCCGGACAAGCTGAGTATCCATTTTGACCACGGCTACCAGCTTGTGGACCTGGGCGACAAAAATGTGGGCCAGACCGGCACAGGCCGGATTGAGGCCGGGCCGGGCAGCATGGATATTGTGGGCCTGACCAAAAAAGACCAGACCGGCATCATAGAAACAGACCTGCACGGCCCCTTGCAGACTGTGGTGGCCCTGCTGGCCGAACCACGCCTGCACCTGCTTTCCCGCCATCCCCTCAGCCTGACCCGCCCGCGCGGCACGGCCAGCCTGCACCTGGGCCTGAGCCTGCCGCTCATCAGCCGCGTGACCATTAACGACATGACCATCCAAAGCCATGCCGATGTGACCCATGCCTCAATTGGCAATGTTGTGGCCGGGCGCGAGGTGGCCAATGCCCGCTTCGGGCTGGATGTGACAACAGATGGCCTGACCCTGGCCGGGCACGGCGTGATTGGCGGCCTGCCCTCCGACCTGACATACGACATGGATTTCCGCTCCCTGCCACCAGACGCGGTGGCGGAAAAGGCGCATCTGACATCGCGCATAACACCCGACACGGCAATGGCTGCGGGCATTGCCACGGGGGAACATTTTGGCGGTAGCGCGGACCTTGCCGTGGAATACCAGCAGCTTGCCAACCACACAGGCACGGTTGGCCTAAACCTGAACCTGGACCACTCGGATATTCGTATCCCCATGTGGCACAAAACGGCGGGACAGGCCGCCCAGGCATCCGCCACCCTGATGCTGGACAAGGGGCAGATCACCAATGTTGATCGCCTGCAGGCTTCCGGCCCGGACATGAGCGTTATCGGCAAGGCGCAGCTACGGGTCGGGCACGCACCGGAACTGATTATCTCCTCCTTCAAAATCGCGCGCTCGAACGGCCATGCCAGGCTGGTGCTGCCCCAGGACCAGTCTGGCAACATGATTCATGTTGGCGTCTATGCCGACACGCTCGACCTTACCCCCCTTGTCAGCGGGGAGGAGCATGAACCGGGCGCGCAGGTGGCCAAAAAACCCGCCAACTACCATGTGCCAGAAGCCGCGACCGGCAAGCTGCACGGCCCTCCTGGCACCGCATGGGCCATTGACCTGAGCGCTAACCAGCTCTGGTATGCCAAGAATAAACAGCCCCTGCGCACCGTGCAGGCCTATTTTGAGGATAACGGCCTGCGGCTGGAAAAAATGCGCTTTACCATGCAAGGGCCGGTCCCTGCGAGCATGTCCCTCGTACCCACGGGGGCCAACCGTACACTGCATGCCCATATTCCCGACATGGGAGCATTTTTGGCCGCCTTTGGTATTTTACCCGACGTCAAGGGTGGCCAGGCCAGGCTGGACGGCACGTTTGATGATACACAGCCGACCGCTCCCTTTAGCGGCAGGCTCAGCGTAACCCCGTTCACGCTTAAAAAAGCCCCGACTTCCCTGCAGGTCGCGCGCAACATCTCGCTCTACGGCTGGCTCAATGCCCAGAACGCCAACGACTTTTTGGTCACCCACCTGAACATGCCCGTAACCTTTGAGGATGGCGTGCTGGAAATTCATGATGGCACAACAGGCAATGGCGCTCTTGGCGCCACACTGGAAGGCAAGATAAACCTTGACCACAACAGCATAGACCTGAACGGCACCGTGGTGCCCGTGTTTGCCATTAACACCCTGCCGGGCAAACTACCGGGGATTGGCAGGCTGTTCAGCCCGGAAAAAAACGGCGGGTTGCTGGCTGTCACCTTCGGGGTCACGGGCAATCTGGAAGACCCGACCCTGCACATAAACCCCTATTCCATTTTTCTGCCCGGCGCATTGCGCGAGATGTTCTGATTACCCCCGCCCGCAGGCCCCGGCTAACGCCCTGGCGCGTGCGGGTATTTTTGTGATGGCAGGTCCGATGCCGCATCGCGCGAGGCAGATGTATCCACCCCTACGCCCGCATCTGGCAGGTCCGCGTCACTTTCTTGCAAAAAAACCGGGTCCTGCACGGTACGGTTGAGGGTTGCGCTCAAAGCACCCGAATGTATCAGGTCCCGCAAGGATGTATCCTCATCCCCCATATCGGTATCCACCCCGTTGCCGCTGACCTCGCCTACGGCATGCAGGACCACCCCGCCATGGGGGCGCACCTTCTCGGCCAGCCAGTGGCGGGTGTGGGAGACCACGCTGGAGGCATCAGCCACCATGCAGGGCTGCATATGGGTCAGGGTAATGGTCTCGGTCGTGACAATGGCCTTCGCCGGGGGGGCATGTGCCGCGTGCCCTGCCACATCCGTATCCGTGGCGAACACCGTGCCGGAGGGCACCACAACCAGCGTTTGTGGCTGCTGGGCCGCCTGCGCGGTTATGCAGACTGTGGTTGGCCCATCCACCGCCTGCGCCCGCGCAGTCTGGCGCACGCCCCCAAAGGCTGCGCATAACGCCAGGAGCAACGTGATGTGGCCATAGGTTGAGTTGTGCATTCCATTCCTTTCCTGCCTTTGTCCCCAATGGCCATGCGCCCCTCCGTTATGGGTGTGCTGGCGCCTCCTGCTGCAAACCGGCTGGGATGACAAACAGGCTGTCAGGCTGCGGCGCACGCTGCACACTCAGTGCCCGCACCGTAATCTGCCCGCCCTGCGCAACCTGGAGCAGCAGCCCATCCGCCGTGTAACAGGCATCCGTGGGGTGGCCATCCGTATCTTTTGTGCGCCATACTGTGCACTGCTCACCAGCTACAACGGAACTCCCCATTCGTGCATAGGAGCCGGCCACCGCGGGCTGCCCCGGCGGGGTAAGCTGCTGCGTGCCGGGCACAGGCATAACGCTCACCCGTTTACGCCCCATGTCCACCACGCTCAGGGTTCTGTCCCGCCAGGAGGTCAGCAAGAACACGGAGGATTTGTCCGGGTCCAAGCGCTGGCGCAGGGTTGCGGTCTGCCAGCGCATGCGCTGGCGGGTGCTGACATCGCCCTGGGGGGAAGCAAGCTCATACTCCACGTCCACATCCACCGAGGGCGTAATGGCAGGTGCTTCCACCACAGGCACACCCTGTTGCGCATGGGCCTGCACACCCGACGCGCCCAGCACCGCGCCGCCAAAAGCCACCACTACCAGAGCCCTGCCACAAACCCTGCTCCGCATTATCATGGAACGAACCCGCATTACCGGCCCTCCCCTTCCTGATTGGTTGCGCCAGAAGGCAGGCTGGTGGCTGGCCCAACCCCGGCCAGGGGCGCTTCAGGCTGTGCCGCGCCATCGGAGCGCGGGGAATGGGGTGTCACTTCCAAAAAACCGGCTGGCGGCTGAAAAGCGCTCACCGGCACAATATCGTAAGCCACCTTCATGGCGCGCAGGCTGCCATTCAGCCCATCCACGTCCACGCCATCCTGCTGGAGCACAAACCCGTCATCCGTCACGCAGGTCGCGGCCTTGCCCTGGGCGGAGACCGCCAGCCACGTGGTGCAGGGCTGGCCCGCCACCACATCGCTCCCGGTTTTGGTGAACTGCATGGACATGTCGAGCAAAAAGGGGTTACGCACCCCCTCCTGCTGCACCAGCCGTGTATAGATGCGCCGGTCGTTGATAATGACCAGCACTTCCTGCGCCGCACGGTTGATAATGACCGCGCCACGGCTTTCGTCCCCCTCCATGCCGGTCATGTAGTTGATCCGCATCAGCCCGCCATCACCCGAATACAGCACCTGTACATGGCGGCTTGTCACGGGGGTGTCCGCCTTGGCGCCCGCCTTCAGGTCCTGCTCGCTCGGGCGGGGCTGAAAAACATAGTCGATCACCGCATCGCGCCCCGGGGTCAGGCGCGGGTGGTCGGTGGCCAGCTGGGCATGCAGGGGAGGAGCTATAATGGCAGACACGCCCTGAACGCCCATGGCGCACAGGCCAAGCACGCGCAGGCTGCGCTTGCAGGCCGGTAAAAATTTGTCCGTCACCAAATCCATCTCCATTTTTTCCCGGCCTGCACCGTTTGCGAGCCCGGCCCCGACAAGCCTGTTTTTTGAATGTGCGGCGGCCTTACATACCGCGAATTTCTGCTTCCAGCATATCTGGCGCAACCGTATTGGACCAGCATGGCTGCATGCCTACCGCCCGCTCAAGTTGCTGTTTATAGGTTGCCGCCGGTATTTCCACCCCGCCAAAGCGGGCAAGGTGCTCCGTGCCAAACTGTGTATCAAGCAGAATAAAGCCACCAAGGCGCATGCGGGCCACCAGATGGACAAGGGCCACCTTGGAAGCATCCGTGGCCCGGCTGAACATGCTTTCGCCAAAAAACACGCCGCCAAGGGCCACCCCATACAGCCCGCCCACAAGCTCGCCCTGCGCACGACATTCCACGCTATGGCCAAAGCCCATGGTGTGAAGCGCGCAGAACAACTGGTAAATCCGGCTGTTGATCCACGTGCTCTCCCGCCCTTTGGCGGGGGCGGCACACCCGCGCATGACAGCGGGAAAATCCCTGTCTACACACACCTCGAACCGGCCAGACAATACAGTACGGCGCAAACGCCTGGGAACATGGAATGTCTCCAGCGGCAGCACGCCACGCGGGTCGGGGTCATACCAGCTCAGGGTTGGGTCATCCTCCCCTTCCGCCATGGGGAACAGCCCCGCGGCATAGGCCCCCAGCATGAGTTCGGGCGTCAGACCATCGGGCATAGCGGGTGTGCTCCCATATCGTCTGTCCCTGATTGTGCTCGCATGCAACCGGCTTTTCCCGCACTCGTTATCAGGCATGGGTCGCATACTGTGTGGCGCGCATGGCGCTGTATGCTACCGTGCCCAAAGAAATAAACACATCCCTGCCCGGCCCACCATGCCGCACCACGGAGATTTTTTGTGACCACCCATGCCCCGCGCCTGATCCGCTCCACCCGTCTGCTGGATGGGGTGGAAGACCGCATCCGCTCCGAGTTCAGCGCCCCTCCTCCGCCCGACCACGCCCTCAACACGGCGGAGTTGCTGGAACTCGCGCACGCATACCAGCCCTTTGCCATGCTGGTTACGCATACATCCCCCCTGAAGGGGGCGGATGTGCAAGCCCTGCCAGAGAGCGTCAAACTTGTCGCAACAGTCAGTGTCGGGCTGGACCATCTGGATGTTCCCGCCCTGCTGGCGCGCAACATCGCCGTCTCCAACACACCCGATGTGCTGACCGACTGCAACGCCGACCTGACGATCATGCTCATTCTGGCCGCCAGCCGCAGGGCTGCGGAGTATTATACCCTTATGAAGGCAGGATGGGGCCGCACGCTGGGCATGGGAGAAATGCTGGGCCACCGCGTAACCGGCAAACGGCTGGGCATTGTGGGCATGGGCCGCATTGGCCAGGCCGTGGCAAAGCGTGCACGCGGGTTTGACATGTCCATCCTCTACCATAACCGGCGGCGGCTTGACCCGGCGGAAGAAGCCGGAGCCACCTATTTTGACACTCTGGAGGACATGCTGCCCCACTGTGACATTCTAAGACTGCTCATGCACGGCGGCCCCTCCGCTCCACCACTGATCAACGCCCGCACCCTCAGCCTGCTGCCGCGCGGCAGCGTGCTGGTCAACGCCGCCCGAGGCTCCCTGATTGATGAGGACGCCCTGATTGCAGCCTTGCGCTCCGGCCAGCTTTTTGCCGCCGGTCTGGACGTTTTTCGTCACGAACCCAACCCCAACCCAGAGCTGCTTGGCCTGCCCAATCTGTTCATGACCCCCCATGTCGGCAGCGCCACGGTGGAAACACGCACCGCCATGGGCATGCTCGCCCTGGATAACGTCCAGGCAATGGTGGCGGGCAAGCCCCTGCCCTCGGGGGTCAGTGCGTGAAGGCTGAACAGGGAGAAAACCAGCCATGACCATGAGACTCTTCTGCACTCTTGCCGTAGGCCTGTGTGCCCTGCTCTGGTATCCGGCGTTCCATTATCAGGGCGTTTTGCAGGTTCTGGGGGTCAGTTTTCTGGGTATGGCCGTAATCACGACCTTTCTGGAACGCTCAGGACCGCCTGTGTCGTCCAGAAAATAACATCCCGACAAGGACAACAGGGGTGCTTCATGCGCCCCTGTTGTCCTTGAATGAACGCGCCTTTGACCAAACGCGCGAACAAAAGACGCGGAAACTTACAGTTTTTCGCGCCCTTCCAGGCTGTCACGCAAGGCAAGCGCGGTATCACGCACAACGGGACCGTGCTCGCGCTCGAGCCTGCGGATGGTAAAATGCGCCCGTGCCAGCGCACGGTAGTGGTTGAAAAACGCCGTATTCAGCGATGCGCCACACAAGGCACCGGCAACGGGCATGAGCTGGAAGGAAATTTTCTGCCCAAGTGCCAGCCCGTAATGCGAGGCTACCTCGGCGACCAGCATGACAACCGGACGACCACGCAGCACGGCGCGCGCGGAAAAATACCCCAGTTCGCTCTCTTCCCCATTCCTGCGGTTGGGAAAAGCCTTGAGCGCGAACACCTCCAGGCAGGCGCGCCGGGCATCGGGCTCGCTCAGGTCCTCGCCTTCCTCGCGGGCAATGCGCGCGATTTCACGCATGATAGTCAAGGTGGTAAAGCCAATATCGGGTGCTAGCCCCGCAAGTCCTGCAAACCCGCCCACAGCACCCGAAACGGCAACGGCGGCCTGTTGGCCCGGCGTGCGCCTGCGCGATTCCTCCATGGCGGTGTCTGCCGGGCCTTTCTTGCCCAGCACGGCAACGTCAAACGCGCGGGTAATGGCGGTTTCCGCCAATGCGCGCAGTTTCTGCTCCATGTTGGGGGCCATGCCCAGCCCCCGCAGGCCCAGCCGCGCGGCGTGGCCCCCAACAT
>CALCDN010000187.1 GCA_937900755.1 uncultured Acetobacter sp.
GGGGAAGGGTCATGGCGAACTCCACGGTCCTGGTTGGGCTGCGCTGTTGGGGTGCGCCAAATGGGGCACAGGGCGCGACAAAGGTGTTGGCGGTCAAGCCTGTTCTTGCTTGTGGCGGGGTTTTGCTGTAAGGCCGCAGCCACCGCGCAGGCACCCCTGGAGGCTTGCGTGCTCAAGTTTTTCAGGAGAAGTCAAGGTGTCCAAAATTACAACAATTGAAGCTTCATCGCGCGCGAAGGCTGGTAAGGGGGCAGCGCGTGCGACGAGGCGTGATGGTCTGGTACCCGGCGTTGTGTACGGCGGCAAGCAGGAATCCACGCTGATCGCACTTGACCCGCGTCTGGTCATCAGGGCGATCCAGACCTCTGGCTGGCGCTCACGCGTGTATGACATCCAGATCGAAGGCGGCAAGACCGAACGCGCCCTGGTGCGTGACGTGCAGCTCCACCCGGTCAAGGATTCGCCCCTCCATATCGACTTCCTGCGTCTGGCCGCTGGCTCGCGCGTGCATGTTGAAGTGGCCGTGCATTTCGTGGGTGAAGAAAAATCCCCCGGCATCAAGCGTGGCGGCATGCTCAACATCGTGCGTCATACCGTTGACGTGGAAGTTGCGGCGGAAAACATCCCCGAATTCTTCACCGTTGACCTGGCCACGCTCGACATCAACGACAACGTGCGTTGGGACGATGTGCAGGGCACGGAGGGTGCGACCCCCGTCTCCCACGAAGCCAACTTCGTGATCGCCTCCATTGCCGCGCCGCTGGTTGATGCGACCCCGGCGGAAGGTGCCGCCGCTTCCTGATTGGAAGGGGCATAACCCAAGGCTGATGGAACGCGGGGGCACGTGCGGGCGCATGTGCCCCCCTTTTCTGTTCATAAACACGAGGCGGAACCCGCAATGCTGCTCTGGGTCGGACTGGGCAACCCCGAGTCCTCCATGCGCCGGCACCGGCATAATGTCGGCTTCATGGCTGTTGAGGCCATTGCCGCCCGGTATGGTTTTTCGCCGTGGCGCAACCGCTTCAGGGGCGAGGTGGCCGAAGGGCGCATAGGCAGCCACAAGGTGCTTGCACTGCTGCCCATGACCTACATGAACCGTTCGGGCGAGAGCGTGCAGGACGCGGCCGCCTTTTACAAAATTCCCCCCGAGCGGATAACACTGTTCCATGACGAGCTGGACCTGGAGCCGGGCAGGCTGCGCATCAAGCATGGCGGCGGGGCGGCGGGCCATAACGGCCTGCGCTCGACGGACAAGATGCTGGGCACGCCCGATTACTGGCGCGTCCGTATTGGCATAGGCCACCCCGGCGCCAAGGAACGGGTGCATGGCTGGGTTTTGGGTAATTTTACACAAACAGACCAGCAGGACTGGCTCGACCCCATGCTTGAGCGCATGGCCGATGCCGCCCCCCTGCTGGCGGATGGGCATGCCGACCGGTTTATGACCAAGGTTGCGCTGCCACAAGGGAGCAAGGGCTGATGGGTTTTAACTGCGGTATTGTTGGTCTGCCCAATGTGGGCAAGTCCACCCTGTTCAACGCGCTTACGGCCACGGCCACGGCGCAGGCCGCCAACTACCCGTTCTGCACGATCGAGCCGAACGTGGGGCGCGTGGCCGTGCCCGACCCCCGGCTGGACAAGCTGGTGGTAATTGGCAAGTCCCAGCGCGAAGTGCCCACAAGCCTTGAGTTCGTGGATATCGCGGGCCTTGTGCGCGGCGCCTCCAGGGGGGAAGGGCTGGGCAACCAGTTCCTGGCCAACATCCGCGAGGTGGACGCCATCATCCACGTCCTGCGCTGCTTTGAAGATGACGACATCACCCATGTCGAAGGGGGCGTAGACCCCGTGCGTGATGCCGAAATTATTGAAACCGAGCTGATGCTCGCAGACCTGGACTCGCTGGAAAAGCGCCTGCCCGCGCTGGAAAAGCGCGCGCGCAACCGCGACGGCGAAGCCATGGCCCAGATCGAGGTCATGACCCCCATCCTCACCGCCCTGCGTGAGGGTCGCTCCGCGCGCACCGCCATTCCCGCAGGGGAGGAGGAAACGGTCCGCCGCCTGCAGCTCATGACCAGCAAGCCCGTGCTGTATGTGTGCAACGTGGACGAGGACTCGGCGGCCACCGGCAATGCGTTCTCCGAAAAGGTGAAGGCCCGGGCCGCCGCCGAAGGGGCCGCTGTGGTCATTGTTTCCGCCGCCATCGAGGCCGAGGTCAGCCAGCTTGAAAACGAGGAACGCCGCGAGTTCCTTGAAGGGCTGGGCCTGAGCGACAGCGGGTTGGACCGCGTGATTGCCGCAGGCTACAAGCTTTTGGGCCTGAGCACCTACTTTACCGTAGGCCCCAAGGAGGCGCGGGCGTGGACCATTACGGTCGGCACCAAGGCCCCACAGGCGGCGGCGGTCATTCACAATGATTTCGAGCGCGGCTTTATTGCCTGCGAAACCATCGCATTTGACGATTATGTCCGCTATAACGGGGAAGCCGGGGCCAAGGAGGCAGGGCGGCTCCGGGTGGAAGGCCGCGACTATGTCGTGCAGGACGGGGACGTTCTGCTCTTCCGCTTTAATGTCTGATACGGCACTCTGAAAGCGCATAACAGGCCCGTCCATGTGGGCGGGCCATACACGGCAAAAAAGAAAACAGGGCAATGGAGATAAGGGACGCCAGCATGAATACGGAGGAAGACAGTCGGCAGCAGACGGCCACGGCGGATACACGCGCACCGGTGCAGGGTGTGCCATCGCCATGCTCCATGCACGATCTGGCTTACAGGGCCAGGCTGGCCGGGCGCACGCTGGCGCAAAGTTCCTCCTCCGAGCGTGACAAGGCCCTGTGGGCCGCAGCCAGCGCACTGCGCGAATCCGCTGCGGCCATTTTGCAGGCCAATGCGCGTGACCTTGCCGCCTCCACCGCCAACGAGGCGTTCCGTGACCGGCTGACCCTGACCCCCGAACGGGTGGAAACCATGGCCCGTGGGCTGGAGGACATTGCCGACCTGCCCGACCCCGTGGGGCAGGTGCTGGAGGAGTGGTCCCGCCCCAATGGCCTGCGTATTCGCAAGGTGGCCACCGCCGTTGGCGTGATTGGCGTCATCTACGAAAGCCGCCCCAATGTGGGGGCCGACGCGGCGGGGCTGTGCATAAAGTCCGGCAATGCCGTGCTGCTGCGTGGCGGGTCGGAAAGCCTGCACAGCGCGCGCGCCATCCATGCCGCCATGCAGACCGGCCTGCGCAACGCGGGCCTGCCCGAGGACGCGGTGCTGATCGCCCCTGATGCCGACCGCAAGCACGTGGCGGACATGCTGACCGCCGCAGGCCTTGTGGACCTGATTATTCCGCGCGGTGGCCGTTCCCTTGTAGAGCGTGTGCAGCGCGAGGCCCGCGTGCCGGTTCTGGCCCATGCGGAAGGGCTGTGCCACACCTATGTCCATTCCGCCGCCGACCATGCCATGGCCCGCCGGATTGTGCTCAACGCCAAAATGCGGCGCGTGGGTATTTGTGGCGCCACCGAAACCCTGCTGATTGACGCAGCCATTGCCTCCGTGCTGCTGCCCCAGATCGTGTCCGACCTGGCCGAGCAGGGCTGCACGTTCAGGGCTGATGCCGCTGCAAGGCAGATCATGCCCGACCTGCCCGTGGGAACGGAAAAGGACTTTGCCACCGAGTGGCTGGATGCGGTGCTGAACGTGGCCGTGGTGGATGGCGTGGACGAAGCCCTCGACCACATTGCCCGCTTTGGCTCCTCCCACACCGAGGCCATTGTCACGGCGGACGAGGCCGTTGCCATCCGCTTCATGAATGGCGTGAGCAGTGCGGTGGTCATGTGGAACGCCTCCACCCAGTTCTGCGATGGTGGGGAGTTTGGCTTTGGGGCCGAAATTGGCATTGCCACGGGGCGCTTCCATGCCCGTGGGCCAGTTGGCGTGGAACAGCTGACAACCTTCAGGTACGAGGTTATCGGCAGCGGTCAGGTTCGCCCCTGAGCGCGCGGCCGCACAACATGCAGGTGCGGCGCACCCGTTCTGGCCCGTCCGGGCCTGGTCGGGGGTACGCCCGGCCCCAACAGGCGCCGGGTCAGGTTCTACCCGCCCCAGGTGGATCGGTTACAAGGCGTGGTGCGGATTGGCCGGTCGGGAGCGAGCTCCCCACATGGGGGGATAACCGCCATGGCCGGGTGGGTCTTCTGGGTGGCTCGTTCAACCCCGCGCACAGGTGGCACCAGGCCATTGCCCGGCGCGCCCTGGTGGAGTTACGGCTCGACCAGGTGTGGCTCATGGTTTCTCCGGGCAATCCGCTCAAGGCCGGGCGGGAAATGGCGTCTTTGTCCGCACGGCTGGCCACGGCCCGCCAACTGGCCGACGGGCGCAAGGTCGTGGCGACCGACCTGGAAGCCCGACTCGGCACCCGGTACACGGTGGACACGCTGGCCCGGCTCAAGGCCCGCTTCCCCCATGTGCGGTTTGTATGGCTGACGGGGGCGGACGGTCTGGTCACCCTGCCGCGCTGGAAGCACTGGCACCAGTTGGTGCGGCAGGTGCCCTTGGCGGTTTTCCCGCGTCCGGGGCAGAATGTGCGGGCCTTGGGCGGGCTGGCCGCGCGGTATCTGGCGCGCTGGCGGGTGCCTGCGCGGCAGGCGGCACGGCTTGCCACACTTTCTCCCCCAGCTTGGGCTTTCCTTCCGGGGGTACAAAACAGTATATCTGCAACAGCCATCCGTCAGCGGGGCGGGTTTGACGCCACGACCGCTCAGCCCACCACCCCATAGTCTATTCAGTTTCAGGAGATACGGTCATCACCACCAAGCCACCCGCCGAGACGCCGGCACGCGCCCGCCCTTCCACGGCCACCGCACGCGGGGGTCGCGCGGCCTCCACCCGCGCCGCCGCAGTGCCCAAAGCGGCGGCGGCTCCTGGCTCCGTGCGCAAAAAAGCCGCGGCGGCAGGGCCCAAAACCCGTACCAAGCGTGAAACGGTGGACCCCGACCTGCTGGAACAGTCCCTTGAGCTCATCACCACCAGTCTGGAGGATGACAAGGCGGAAGACCTGGTTGTCATCAACCTTGCCGGTCGCGCCTCCTTTGCGGACAAGATGGTGATCGCCACAGGTCTGGCTGACCGGCAGATTGCCGCCATGGCCCAGCATATCGAGCGCAAGCTGCGCGATATCGGCATCAAGCGCGTGCTGGTTGAAGGGGCCAATGGCTCCGACTGGGTCCTGCTGGATACGGGGGATATTGTGGTCCACCTGTTCAAGCCCGAAGCGCGTGCGCTGTACGGGCTGGAAAAAATGTGGGGCGCGGAACTCGATGAAAGCAACGAAGACGGCGTGACCCGTCTTTAAGTGCTGGTGTCTGGCGTGGGGCATAGGGTGGCCTGCCGCCATGGGAGCAGGGCATGAGGCTGGTGGCGGTCGGGCGCATGAAGGACAAGTCCGAGCGTGCGCTGGTGGAGCGGTACCTCAAGCGCTTGCGGCCCGCGCTGGATATTGTGGAACTGCCCGATGGGCGCGGCAGCCCTGACGAGATCAAGCGGCGTGAGGCGCAGGCCATTCTGGCTGCCTGCCCGGCCCACAGCCACGTTGTGGCGCTGGATGAAGGTGGGCGCACTTACAGCAGCGTTGCCTTTGCCACCGCCCTTGCGGGCTGGCAGGATACCGGGCGGACCCCCTGCTTTGTTATTGGCGGGGCGGAAGGGCTGGACGCTTCTGTTTTGCAGCGGGCGGAGTCAACCTTGTCTTTTGGCACGCTCACATGGCCGCACATGCTGGTGCGGATCATGCTGGTCGAGCAGGTTTACCGCGCGCAGGCCATTGCGGCAGGCCACCCGTACCACCGGGCGGGCAGGCCGGAGCAGGGGCTGGGCTAAGGTTATGGCGCCGACAAATTTTTGCCACAACATGGTGGGTTCAATGGCGGAAAAAGGAAGGAGATTAAGATGATCTTCAAGGTAAAGCGTTCAATGGCGCTCCTTATGCTGTCTCTTATACACATCTCCGAGCCCACGAGACACTGAGCGATCTC
>CALCDN010000188.1 GCA_937900755.1 uncultured Acetobacter sp.
CCCCCACCCCCCCGGTATGGGGGGAAAGCGTGCTCAGGCGCTCAGTCTGCGCCCCCACATCAAAAGGGGCGGCCTGCACGGCAACATAAACAGGCATGCCCCGCTCAACCACCCGTCATGGGGGGGAAAAAAGCCACTTCATCCCCCGGCTGGACCAGATGTTCAAACGTGCTGAGCGTCTGGTTAACGGCAACGCGCAGCCTGGGCTGTGCCGCCAGCGCTTGGGCAATGGCGGGGTCTGCCGCTTCAATCTGTCGGCGCAGGTCCGCGACCGATATCCCGCCCACCGGAACGGACACGCTCAGGCTTTCCTGACCGGCCTGCTCACGCAGGGCTGCAAAAAACAAGACTGTTACCCGGTCCGCCATAATCCGCCCTATTCCCCCTTTACACTTTACAATACGCCCCGCATCATGCCCGCCTTATAGCCATGTGCCCCGTGCTCTGTCGCACATTAATGCGTAGGCAGGCCACGCTGGCTGGGCGTGCCTGTGGTGCGGATGGAGCCATCCGAATTCACAAGCGTGGTCGTGCCATCACCATTGGGGATTTCGATCGGGGCCGCCACGATTTTTCCACTCCCCGTGGATGGCGCACTGGCGTGCCCCAGTTCTGGCGCACCATACAGGCCATTGCCCACAACGCCTTTTTGAATGTTTTCCTGCTCCCCGATGCTGATTTCCTGCCCATCGGGCAGTTGCGGGCCTGTAGCGGACATCGCCCCCCCCGGCGGCCTGCCCGCGCGGCCCCGCGCTACATCCTCCAGCGTTGGCAGCGGGTCGGGGGGGCCGGGCCATACATTGCCACCTTGTGGCAGAATAGGCACTTCCTTGGTGGCCTGCCCCTGCACGCGCCGCATGTTCAGGTCCGAACCCGTTGGCGCATTGGGGTTTTCGCCGGGGAGAGAGAGTGTGTCGGACATGACTTTTTCAAAGCCCGCACACCCGCTCATCATGACGCACACTCCAAGAAGAGCGGCTTTTCGCATACCCAGACTCCGCAATTACGCCCATTTTCCAGCCACGGGTCCCAGGCTTTCCGCCCCCGACATTAAGGCAGACCCAATGCCCTTTACCCAAGATCAGGCAAACCCATAGCACATGGCGGCGGGCCAGTCGCACGGGTGTTGTAACAACCCGGGGACCAAACCGCTAGAGATCGACGTGCTGCAGCCCCTTGGTCAGGTAGTCCCATCCGGTAATAATGGTCAGAACCCCCGCGATCCAGAGCAGGATGGCCCCGATCAGGGCGACAGGCAGCCACCCGATCCCCAGCAGGGCACTGGTTCCGTCCCCTGCCAGCAAAAAGCCTATGGCGGTCATCTGAAAACCGGTTTTCCATTTTGCCAGCCGGGTTGCGGGCAGGCTGGCACGCCGTTCGGCCAGATACTCGCGCATGCCCGACACCAGTATTTCCCGGCACAGAATAACAATGGCGGGCCACAGGCTCAGGTAAGGCAGGCGCAAAAAGCCCGCCAGCACCATAAGGCAGGCCCCGACCAGCAGCTTGTCGGCGATGGAGTCAAACATGCGCCCAAAGTCGGAAAGCTGGTGGCGTGAGCGCGCCAGTTTGCCATCAAAATAATCGGTGATCCCTGCCAGAATGAACAGAAAACACGCAAGCGCGTCTGTTCGCGGCGTTCCCCATGCGGCAAACCCAACCACAATGGGAATGGCCACAATACGGGAGAGGGTCAGGACGTTGGGCAGGTCTGTCAACATTGCGACGCATGCTAGCGCATTTCCCGCCAGACTGGAATGGTTTGACCTATCGCAAAGTCGTCACTCACCCATAATTCCACCGCAAGGCAGCCATCCGCCAGTGGAGCATCAGCACAACACCGGCAAAACACCGGGCATGTGGCTTCAGTCAGGCGACCAGCCGGGGTGGAAATGCCCGTAAATCACCCTTGCTATCTCGCGGCTGACACCTGGTGCTGCCTCCAGCGCCTCCAGCCCCGCCTGCCTGACCGCGCGGGCTGAACCAAAGGTGTTGAGCAGCATTTTTTTACGCGCAGGCCCAATACCGGGAATATCGTCCAGTTCCGAGGTGACAAGCGCCTTGGAACGACCCGACCGATGCGTGGTTATGGCAAAACGGTGCGCCTCGTCGCGCAGTCTTTGCAGGTAATACAGGACCGGGTCGCGCAGTTCGAGCTGGAAGGGCTGCGTATGATCGGTATGAAACCACTCCCGCCCCGCATCCCTGTCCGGCCCCTTGGCAATGCCCACAAGCTTGACGCCGGTCACACCCAGTTCATCCAGCACGGCCCGCACGGCGGAATACTGGCCTGCCCCGCCATCAATCAGCAGCACATCGGGCCAGTTGGAGGCGTCTCCCTCCTCCACCTCCTTGATGGCACGGCCAAAGCGGCGCTCAAGCACCTCACGCATCATGGCAAAATCATCCCCCGGCGTAATGGGGCCTTTGATGCGGAACTTGCGGTACGCCTTGCGGTTAAAGCCCTCCGGCCCACCCACGATCATGACGCCATACGCATACGCGCCCTGAATATGGCTGTTATCGTACACTTCTATGCGCTCGGGCGGGGCATCCAGCCCAAACACCTCGGCCACACCGCGGAGCAGCTTGGCCTGGCCTGCCGTTTCGGCCAGCCTGCGGTTGAGTGCATCGCGCGCATTGGTGACCGCGTGATCAACCACCTGCTTTTTCTCACCCCGCTGCGGGTTGAGAATGTCCACCTTTTTACCCCGCCGCAGCGCAAACGCTTCGGCCATGAGCGGGCCTTCCGCCAGCGCATGATTGACCAGAATCTGTGCCGGGCAAGGCTTGTCGTCATAAAACTGGGTAATGAAGGCGGACAGGATATCCGCCGCCGCCTCATCCTGCGCATGGGCGGGAAAAAACGAGCGGCTGCCATTATTGCGTCCGCCGCGCACAAAAAAGACCTGTATGCAGGTCTGCCCCGCCTCCTGCCATAGGCCGAATACGTCTGCGTCCTGCAAGGAGGCGGGGTTGATCACGCTGGAATCCTGCATTTGCGCCAGCGCGCGAATACGGTCGCGCAGGACGGCGGCGCGTTCAAAGTCCAGTTCCTCGGATGCCCTGTTCATGTCAGCACCCAGCGTTTCGCGCAGGGCCGAATCCTTGCCCGACAAAAAATCGCGCGCCTGTTCCACCAGTTGCCCGTAGGCCTGCGGGTCTATGCGCGCGACACAAGGGGCGGAACAGCGCTTGATCTGGAACAGAAGGCACGGGCGGCTACGGCTGTTAAAAACGGAGTCAGCGCAGGATCGGAGCAAAAACACGCGCTGGATCAGGTTCAGCGTCTGGTTGACCGCCCAGACGGAGGCAAAAGGCCCCCACAGGCTGGCCCCCTTGACCGGCTTGCCACGGTGCTTGGCAATCTGGGGGAACGCCTGCCCGTCGGTCAGCATCAGCCACGGGTAGCTTTTGTCATCACGCAGCAGAATGTTGAAGCGGGGCTTCATCCGCTTGATGTAATTGGCCTCCAGCAGCAGGGCTTCGGCCTCTGTGTGGGTTGTCACAATTTCCATGGTGGCCGTTTCCGACACCATGCGCCGCAGGCGTTCGGGCAGCCGGGCGACCTGCGTGTAGGACGTGACACGTTTTTTGAGCGAGAGCGCCTTGCCCACGTACAGCACCTCCCCCTTGCTCCCGAGCATGCGGTAAACACCGGGGGAAAACGGCATGGTGCGCAGGGCATGGCGAATGGCATCCACCCCTTTGGGTGGCGCGCCCGCCGCGGCGTCAGGCTGTGGCGCTGTATGATCCTGTGTCGAATTTTGTGCAGTCATCTGGCGCTCTTTGGGAGGCGATCAATTTCATCCACCGTTTTTGTGGATAAGTCTGTGGACGATGGGGGGCGGAAAGGGTTCAAACCGCAGATTTTCAGCCTTTCCAACGGATTGCATACTTTTTAATCAAACAACCTATGGTGTTGATTTAAAAGGATTTTACTCTTTAGCACTCTTGGCCTGTTTCTGCTTTTTCGAACTCTTTGTTGAAAATAGGGCATGTCAAGAGGAATAGTGGACAAAATTTTCAGCCCGCCGCGTGGGCTGCAATCTCGCTTTGTTCCGCCACCTGTTCCGCCTTTTCCAGAAGGCGCAAAAAGTTTTCGCCCCAGAAGGCGGCAATCTCGCTCCTGTCATACCCCCTGCGCAGCAACTCGGCGGTAATGTTGACCCCCTGCGTTGCATCCTGCCAGTCGGCCAGTGCGCCGCCACCATCAAAATCGGAGGAAATCCCCACATGCGCAGGCCCGAGCCTGCGCACCACGTAGTCTATGTGGTCCACAAGGTCCGCAACACCGGCCGAGCGCCTGCCCTCCTCCGGTTTGGGTTTGAGGAAGGCTGGCATGGCGGTAATCTGGATCAGCCCGCCACTGGCCCCGAGTGCGTCAAGCTGTTCATCGTCCAGATTACGGGGGTGGTCGCACAATGCGCGCACGCAGGAATGGCTGGCCACAACC
Organism: uncultured Acetobacter sp.; assembly: GCA_937900755.1. Classification (GTDB taxonomy): domain Bacteria; phylum Pseudomonadota; class Alphaproteobacteria; order Acetobacterales; family Acetobacteraceae; genus Acetobacter. Next base: position 4,457 of record CALCDN010000188.1, read on the forward strand.
GGCGTGGCGGAAGCCTCCACCGCCTGCAACATGGTCTGTTTGGAGGCGTGGGAGACATCCACCAGCAGGCCAAGCCTGTTCATCCCCCGCACAGCCTCACGCCCAAGGGCGGAAAGACCTCCATGCTTTTGCGGCACATCTCCCAGCGCGGGCCTGTGGATGGCCGCATCCGCCAGGGCGTTATGGCCGTTATGGGTCAAGGTGACGTACCGCGCGCCGCGTTGGGCAAACGCGTCCAGCAGGGCCGGGTCCTCCCCCATGCCATAGCCATTCTCCACGGCGGGAATAACCGCGATCACGCCCCTGGCATGGGCGGCCCGGATATCGGCAACACGGGAACAAACCCTGGCCGTAACGCCATGATGCGTGCCCTGCATGGTGTTGATAACGTCCAGCATGGCAAGACAGTCCTGCTGGGCCCGCGCATGCGCTTCGGCCGTAACCGGCCCTTGCGCCGTGTAGGCCACAAAACAGCCAGCAGCCATGCCGCCACGCTGCATTTTGGGCAGGTCCACCTTGCGCTGGGGCGTATCTTCAAACGCATCGGCCCTGTCGGGCCATGGAATGTCGATATGGCTATCCAGTGTCAAAAGGGCGCGGTGCAGGGCCATGGCGTCCTGCGGGGGGGCTGGTGGAGGGTTTTGGGTGTTCATGCTTTTAATATCATGGGGCTGGCGCAAAAAATTGCAAGCGTCATCCCCTTCGCCATCCCCTCCTGGCTTTCGCGTGACACCCAGCACCCTGCCTCTTTTTGCTTGCCCTGCTCCATGCAATACGCCATGCCCTGCCCATGCGACTTGTGACATGGAACATCAACTCCCTCCGCCTGCGGATGCCGCTGCTGGAAAAGCTGACCACCTCCTTGCGTCCAGACGTTGTCTGTTTGCAAGAAACCAAGGTGCCGGACGCTCTTTTCCCGCTCGATGCGGTGCGCGCACTTGGTTTTGAGCACCTGCATTACAAGGGAATGAAGGGCTATAACGGCGTGGCCATTCTCTCGCGCCTGCCACTGAGCGCGGCAATGGACACCCCCGCATGGTATGGCAAGGAGGACTGCCGCCACGTTGCGGCCACCATCCACGCCCCCGGTGGTGATATTGCCCTGCATGATTTTTACGTCCCCGCGGGAGGGGATGAACCAGACCCCGAGACCAACCCCAAATTTGCCCACAAACTCGCCTTTGTGGAGGAAGTGACCCAGTGGTTTACCCACCAAAAGCCCGCGCGCACGGTGCTTGTGGGGGACCTCAACATCGCGCCGCTGGAGCATGACGTCTGGAGCCACAGGCAACTGCTGAAAATTGTCAGCCACACCCCGCCTGAAACAGAGCGCCTGACCAACTGGCGCCAGACCGGCTTTGTGGACGCCATGCGCCATTTTGTGCCGCCCACGGACAAGCTCTACACATGGTGGTCCTACCGTAACAAGGACTGGCGCAAGTCCAACCGGGGCCGCAGGCTGGACCATATATGGGTCACCCCCGACCTTGTGCCCCTGTCTCTTATACACATCTGACGCTGCCGACGATACTCCTTGTGTAGA
>CALCDN010000189.1 GCA_937900755.1 uncultured Acetobacter sp.
TGTGTATAAGAGACAGGAAAGGCCAGCTGGCCTTTACCCCCATTACCAACCGCAAGCTCCCCCCCCTGACACTCGCCCTGTGCGTGGACCGTTCGCGCCAGCTTTCCACCGCCGCGCGGTTTATCATCACCGAAATTGAAAACTTTTTTGCCGACCAGTTCCAACGGCCCGAAAGCGACCAGCCCCATGCCCCACACGCCTGACCGCCACGCCATAAGAGGCAGCTACGTAACCTTTCGCGCCAACCCCTTTGCCGTGCCCGAGCACGATGCACTGGCGCTGGAGGAGGACGGGCTGATTATTATGGAGCATGGGCGCATTATCCAGTGCGGCCCATACGCCACCCTGCGCGGGCAGTTGGGGGACAACACCCCCCTGACCCACTACCCCGACTGCCTGATCAGTGCGGGTTTTATAGACGCGCACGTGCACTACCCCCAGATTTCGGCCATTGCCTCGTGGGGGGAGCAGCTTCTGCCGTGGCTGGAGCAGTATATTTTCCCCACCGAGGCGGAGTTCGCCAGTCTGGACGTGGCCCGGCGGACGGCAAAGCTGTTTTTGTCCGAGCTTTTACGCAATGGCACCACCACGGCGGCGGTGTACTGCACGGTGCACCCCCAGTCGGTCGATGCGTTTTTTGAAGAATCCGCACGCCTTGGCACCCGCATGATCGCGGGCAAGGTGCTGATGGACCGCAACTGCCCCCCCAACCTGCAAGATACCGCCCAAAGCGGGTATGACCAGTCCGCCGCCCTGATCGCGCGCTGGCATGGCCAGGACCGCCAGCTTTATGCCGTAACCCCGCGCTTTGCCATAACCAGCACGCCCGAACAGCTGGAACTGGCGGGGGCGTTGTTCCGGGGCACGCCGGGGCTGTACATGCAGACCCACCTGGCCGAAAACCTGGACGAAATAGCCGCCGTGGGTCGCCTGTTCCCCAATAATACGTCGTATCTGGACGTGTATGCAAAAGCTGGGCTGGACGGGCCACGCGCCATATTTGGTCACGCCATCCACATGAGCGAGCAGGATTTTACCCATTGCCACCACGCGGGCTGCACGCTGGCCCACTGCCCCACATCCAACCTGTTTTTGGGCAGTGGCTCATTCCGCCTGTTTGACGCGCTCAAACCCTCCCGCCCCGTGCATGTAGCCCTGGGCACGGATGTGGGAGCGGGCACATCGCTCTCCCTGCTGGCCACCATGGGGGAGGCTTACAAGGTCTCTCTCATGGCGGGGGACACGCGGCTGTCCGCAGCACAGGCACTCTGGCTGGCAACAGCGGGCGCGGCGCGCGCACTGCACCTGCACGACCAGATTGGCCACATAGCACCGGGCATGGAGGCCGACCTGTGCGTGATGGACCCCGCCGCCACCCCGCTCATGGCCCAGCGCAGTGCGCGCAGCACCACGCTGGCCGAACGCCTGTTTACCCTGATGGTGCTGGGCGATGACCGGGCCATACGCGCCACATGGGCCAATGGCCGACTGGTGTACACAAGGGTGGATGCGGCCTAGTACGCCGCAACGCATCCATCGCTACGCGGGTCTGCCGCCCCCTCGAACAGGCCATTGGCGTGGCGCACCACGGCACCTGCATGGCCCATCATGCTGGTAAAGGGGGCCACACGCTCCACCTCGTGGCCCGCCTGTTCCAGCCGGGCCACGACGCCCGGGTCAAACCGGCTTTCTATTTTAAGCGAATGGCTGTTGCTGCCCCATGTGCGCCCCAGCAGCCAGCGCGGCGCGGTAACGGCCTGCTGCAAGGGCACGCCAAACATGGCATAGCGCGTAAACAGGGCCGCCTGTGTTTGCGGCTGGCCCTCGCCCCCCATGGTGCCGTAAACCATGACCCGTCCATCCTCAAACCGGGCCAGGGCGGGGTTGAGGGTATGGAATGGCTTGCGGCCAGGTGCAAAGGCGTTCCACGCCCCTTCCTCCAGCTGGAAGGATGCCCCCCTGTTCTGCCACAAAAGCCCCGTCTGGGGCAGGAACACGCCGGACCCGAATTCAAAATACAGGCTCTGGATCATGCTGACCGCAACACCCGTGGAATCCACCGCACCCATCCATGTGGTGTCCCCCATCTGCGATGGAGCGGGCCACGGCATGGCGCGGTGGGGGTCTATCTGAGCGGCCATGGCGGCAAAGCGGGCCTTGTCATCCAAAAAGGCCTGGGCGTCCTCACGCATCCAGCGCGGGTCGCCCACATGCGCGTTGCGGAAGAGGAAGGCATGCTTGGTCGCCTCCACCAGCGCGTGCACATAGGCAAAACCGTCCACGTCCTGCACGTTGAGCTTTTCAAACAGCTTGAGAATGGCAAGGGATGCGACACCCTGCGTGGGCGGGGGCGCGTTATAGACCCGCGCCCCCCCCCCAAGGGCATGCACGGCCGCGGGGGGGGCCCCCGCGTGGGGG
>CALCDN010000190.1 GCA_937900755.1 uncultured Acetobacter sp.
GGCGCATTGTCCCCCAATGCTTCTCCAAAAGGAGAGGATAGACCAATACCGATAAGCGAAACGCCAAAAGCCCGACGGCTGATCTTGTTGTGTTTGTGGTTCATATGAACAGTATTGCGAGGTTAGATGAATTTTTCAAATGTATATTGGGTTTGCATATCATCAACACTGTCTGTGGCAGACTCAAGCACCATGCCACAGAGGATGTCGCACGCGAGGCGTCTATTTCTGCAAGACGTTGCCATGCCATTTTTTCAGGGCGTCAAGGGTTTGCGCAACATGCTGCTCGGGGTTGTCACTGGTCAGACTGAGTAGAATGGTCCCATCGGGAGCGATAACATAAGATGTGCGTTGAGAGAGCAGTGTTTTGTGCTGGGTATTAACCGAATGATACAAAATGGCGGTCAGGGCGCCTGGGTCCGCAAGGACTGCGAACTGATCACGACACTCAACTTTTGAAAACTCCGAGACCCTTTCCGTATTTCCCGCAGTTATACCGACAAGAGTTGCACCTTCAGCCTCGAATTGTTTGGCGGCTGCGGCAAAGTCATGTGCTTCCTGCGTGCAGCCAGCGGTAAAGGCCGCCGGGAAAAAATAAAGCACGACCGGGCCTTTTGAGAGGGCCGATTTAAGAGAAAATGTAATGGGCTTTCCCGCGAGTGCTCCGCCAAGAGTAAAGTCCGGGGCGGCCATTCCTTGCGCCAGAGCCGCATGTGCCGGCGGGGTTGCCACAGGCAGGCAGGCCATGGACAGGACCGCCAGAAAAACGGGCAGAAAAGTGTGTGGCGATGCGTTTTTTCGTATCATCATGTTTCTGCCTGTCCTGAATGGCGCATTATGTTCCTCTGAATATTACGTGAAAATTTTCTTTCTTTACAGGGTGGACGTCAACTTTGTTCCTGCCCGGCCAGGATTAGGGCCGGGGCAGCCTGATGCGTGGGTATTGGCCAGAATGTTGTGGCGATGGCATCCTGTAGATGTGTGAGTTGGTTTTGTATCCAGCTCATGTAGTCATGCAGCCCACGAATGATGATTTCTTCCGCTGTCTGGTCCAGCAGGCTTGCGCGCAGTTCAGCAACACATTCGAGCAGCGGAGAGCAGACCTGACGCAAATTGTCATGGCCAGCCAAATGGGTCAGCGTTTCATCAATCTGGCGTAAATTGGTGCTGAGAGAGCGTGGAAAGCCGTCATTTTTAAGCAAGAAGCCAACAATGTTGGCAGGGGTGAGGGTGACGGGGCGTAACCGCCTGAAGGCGTGGTAAGCGGCAGCGGAGCGCAGGACGGAAGTCCATTGTGTGAGGTCAATGTCAGACCCCGGTGCTTCGGACTGTGGCAGTAGCATGTGGTAACGAATATCAATCAGGCGGGTAATCTGGTCACTTCGTTCCAGCGCCTTGCCCAGGCGGTAGAACAGCCACGCCTGATCGCGGTAGAGCGTGCCTTCGGCGATGCCGAAGTGGGCCTGGCAGTCCTGCCTGACGCGCGTGCACAACTCGGCGAGATTGTGTTCGGCCATGTCGCCGTTTTTGAGATTGAGCAGGTTGCGAGAAAAAACATTGAGTTGTGTCCATAGCTCAATGGACACAAGGGGACGGACGGCACGCGCGTTTTCACGCACGGCTTGGGCGAGAGAGACCAGGGAGGCCGGGTTTCTTGTTTCCGTTACATAAAACGGCACAATTTCCGCCTGTTGCGCGGGTGTGTGGATCTCCTCGAATAGGCTTTCGTCCGAATTGATGGCGAGAATGGAATCCCATGCCGTCTGGCCCTCGGCGTTACGGACAAAAGTTTCCGTAACCTCCAGCAATCGCGCCAGATTTTCCATGCGCTCCATGTAGCGCGCCAGCCACATCATACATTCTGCATAGCGGGAAAGGAGGGGGGTGGGGGCTGTCTCTTATACACATCTCCGAGCCCACGAGACACTGAGCGATGGCGTA
>CALCDN010000191.1 GCA_937900755.1 uncultured Acetobacter sp.
CCCCCGCCCACCCCCCTCCCCGCCCCGCCCCGTCCGGTCCCGCGGGCCCCCCCCGGGGCCGGCCCCGGGGGGGATATCCCACACTGTCCGAATCGGGTGCTGGGCATCGGCCACCACCACCTCGTCCATATTGGTGCGAAAACTCAGGCGCTGCGTGCGGCCCATGCCGCTCCAGTCCAGTTCCACCGCCAGAAAGGGAACGTCCTCGACCTCTATCAGCCCGCTCTCGAATGGCGTGCGCAGCAGGTAGGCCCCCTGTCCGTCCCGCGTCAGTAGGGAGCCAAACAGGCAGGACATGGCCTTGCGCTTGATCTCGGACCCACGGTACAGCCACACGCCATCGCGCCTGACCAAAAAGGGCAGCCGCCGGTTTTCGGCCTTATCGGGGGTATCGGTCGCGTGCTTATCGTGGCACGAAAGGGCCTGCGCACTGCCCGCCTGTTCACCTTTCACTGACTCACCATCCTGTTAATACGTGTCCTTGTGTTGTGCACAATGATATAGGGAGCTTACCCCGCTTGATGTAAGCCCTGCATGTAATTCAGACTGGATCCATGACCACATCAGACGCACCGTTTCCGGCACAACAGCCTTCCTCCCCCCCAGAAGTGCGGGAGGCAGATCGTATCTGTGAACGGCTTGCCGCCGTCCAGCAGGAAATTTCAACCGTCATTTTCGGGCAGGACCAGATTATCCGCCAGACGCTGACCACCATTCTGGCCGGTGGGCACGCCCTGCTGGTGGGCGCTCCGGGTCTGGGCAAGACCTTGCTGGTGAGCACCCTTGGCACCGTGCTGGGGCTGAACGCCCGCCGCGTGCAGTTTACCCCCGACCTGATGCCCTCCGACATTACCGGCAGCGAAATTCTGGACGAGGATGCAAGCGGGCACCGCAGCTTCCGCTTCGTGCATGGCCCCGTGTTCACCCAGTTGCTGATGGCGGACGAAATCAACCGCGCCAGCCCGCGCACACAGTCCGCCCTGTTGCAGGCCATGCAGGAACACCGCGTAACCGTGGCCGGGGTGGAATACCCCCTGCCCCAGCCCTTCCATGTGCTTGCGACCCAGAACCCCATGGAGCAGGAGGGCACCTACCCCCTGCCCGAGGCGCAGCTTGACCGCTTCATGCTCCAGATCGGGCTGACCTTCCCCGATGCCGCATCCGAGCGCGCCATGCTGCTGGCCACAACCGGCGCGCAGACCAAGCAGGCCCAGCAGGTCATGGACACGCCTGCACTCATGCTCGCGCAGGCTCTGGTCCGCCGCATGCCGGTGGGCGAAAAAGTGCTGGACGCCATTGTCCACCTGGTCCGCGCAGCCCGCCCCCAGAGCACGCCCGACGCCACCTTGCGCGAGCAGATTGCATGGGGCCCCGGCCCGCGTGCGGCGCAAACGCTCATGCTGGCCACCCGTGCGCGCGCCCTGCTGGACGGCAGGCTCTCCCCCGGCCTGGACGATGTGGCGGCACTGGCCCGCCCCGTGCTGGCCCACCGCATGGCGCTCACCTTTGCCGCCCGAGCCGAAGGCGTGACCACGGAAGATATTGTGGCCCGACTGGTCAAGACGCTGGGTTGACCCTGTGAGCCGGTCCAGACTGTTGCCAACCACCCTGCGGCGCTGGCTTTATGGCGAGGAAAAACCCGTGGTGGACGGGCCAGGAAGCGCGCGTGTGGCCCGGCCCGCCACGCTCTACGCCACGGCGGAGATAGCCTGTGCCGCGCAGGCGCTGGCCACCCGCATGCCCGACCTTTTGCTGCATGCCAGCCAGATGGCTGCAACACTGGCATCGGGCTGGCACCCCCAGCGCCGCGCGGGGTGGGGCGATACCTTCTGGCAGTATCGGCCCGCGCAGCCGGGGGAGCCGGTCAACCGGATAGACTGGCGCCAGTCCGCCCGTACAGCCCGCGCCCATGTGCGCGAGACCGAAGCCGAAGCCGCGCAGACCGTGCTGCTCTGGTGCGATTTTTCAGGCTCCATGCAGTGGCGCTCCACCAACGCCCTCCCTGGCAAGCTGGACCGCGCCGTGCTGCTTTTGCTGGGCATGGCCGCACTGCTGCTCCGCAATGGCGAACGGGTGCTACTCCTTTCCCCTTCCGGTATCCTGCCTCTTCCGCCCGCGTCTTCCGCGTTGGAGCGGCTGGCCCTGGGGCTTTGCGGG
>CALCDN010000192.1 GCA_937900755.1 uncultured Acetobacter sp.
TTCTAAATTCAACGTTCCCTCACCAAAATGAAAACAGGCCCAAAGGGCCCGTTTTCATTTAAAACGCCATACGCTCCCAAGCTCTTATGTGTGCTTGGGTTTGGGCTGCGCGAGCGGGAAAGTTGTCTCCCACCCACCGCCCAGCGCATTATACAGCCGCACCAGGTCGTCCGAGATATTCGCCGTGCTTTCCGCCAGACTGGTCTGGGACGAAAGCAGCCTGCGCTGGGCATCCAGCACCTGCAGGTAGTTCTGCAACCCGTGTGTGTACTGGCTCTGGGCCAGGTCCATGGAGCGCCTGTCCGCTGCGACCTGCACCGTCAACCGCTGGTTTTTTTTCTGTTCCGCCTGATAGGCCGTCAGGGCGTTATCCACCTCACGCCAGGCATTAAGCACCGTTTTTCGGTACCGCAGGGCTGCGGCCTTCTGGGACGCCTTCTTCATCTGCAACTGACCGGTCAGGCGTCCACCCTGAAAAATGGGAATGGTGATGGATGGCCCCACGTTCCACATGCGTGAACTCCACATGCCCATATCGCGGAACGAGAAGGACTGAAGCCCAAAGCCTGCATCAATGGTGACCTTGGGGTAAAAGTCCGCCATGGCCTGCCCCACTTCGGCCGTGGCCGCGTGCAGTTCGGCCTCCGCCTCGCGGATGTCAGGCCTGCGGTGCGCCAGTTCGGACGGCAGGCCAATGGGCACGACGGGCGGCACCAAGGGAATACCCGCGGTCTGCGCCAGTTCGGTGTTCAAACCACCCGGAGGCGCTCCCATGAGCAGGTTGATGGCGTTGACTTGCATGGCGATGCGCTGCTCAAACTGCGGAATGAGGGCGTTGGTGTGCTGGAGTTCGGACTGTGCGCTATCCACGTCCAGTTCACTGACCAGGCCACTTTTATAGCGTGACTGGCTGAGCTGGAGCAGCCTGGTGGCGGCATCGCGGTTGGCGGTGGTAATGCGCAACTGCTCCTGAAGGCTCCGCAACGCCATGTAATCCGATGCCAGTTCGGACTGACGGGCAATCAGGATTCCCCGCCGTTCTTCCATGCTGGCGTTTGTGTAGGATTTGGCGGCTTCGTACTGCCTGCGCACGCGTCCCCACAGGTCAACCTCCCAACTGGCCTGCACGCCATCCTGCCAGTTGTTGAGCAGGGGGATGGTTGCATCACCCACTGCCGCAGAGTCCGGGATCAAACCGGGCGAATTCGACCCAATCCGCTCCACAATACGCTGCAACTGCCGGCTACTGTGCTGCACGCGGCTATACGACCCGGAGGCCGCAAGGTCTGGAAAGCGCTCGGCACCGGCCAGCAGCAACTGCCCACGGCTGACGGCAAGCTGCTCGGACGCCTGCAACACGTCCAGGTTCTGGGCGGCCAGGCGTTGTTCAAGCGATGTCAGCTCAGGGTCATGGAAGACGGACCACCATTGCGCATCGGGTTCCTGCTCGGTGGGCACGCTCAGAGCACTGGTGCGCTCCTGTGTTGCGGCCTTCTGCCATTGTGTGGGGGACCACGTCTGGGGCTTTTTGTAGTCTGGCCCTACAGCGCACCCTGCCAGAATAAAACCGGCTGCCAGTGCGCCCGCCCGCCGTGCATTCCTTCTTGCCACCCGCTTACCCTCGTCGAAATTATGCGCCTGCTTTAATATGCGTTATAACCGCTACGCTGACCGACCAGTTCGGTCAGGGCATACCCTATCGTCTTTCCCTACCGCGTCAATCACAAGTCTCCAAAGCCCGAAAATCCATGGTCCCATCCTCCTTAGTTCCCGCCCCTTCCTGCTCACCTTGCATGGGAGAGTCCGAGACCAAACGACAACAGATTCTAACAGGCGCCAGCGCGGTTTTTGCCGAGCATGGCTACGAGGGCGCAAGCATGTCCGCCATTGCGCGCCAGGCCGCCGTGTCCAAGGGAACGCTGTATAACTACTTCGCCAACAAGGCCGACCTGTTTGCCGCCTTTGTAGAGCAGTGCTGCCGGGAAAAACTGCCCGTGGCCCTTGCCCCCGTGCGCGAAGATTCGCCCCCGCGTGAAACACTGACCGCCGTGGCCCGCGCCATGGTGCGGCTGATTACCCAGCCCGACAGCCTGATGCTCTACCGGATCATTGTTTCCGAAGCACCGCGCTTTCCCCAGCTTGGGGCTGTGTTCTGGGAGAATGGCCCCCGAGTCGCCATTGCAACACTCGCCAACTGGATACGCGAGCAGGAAACACAGGGGGCTCTCAAAACCGAAGACCCGGTTTTTGCCGCCGAGCAGTTTTTTGCTTTGTGCCAGACGCGCATCGCCCATCTCAGGCGCTTCAACCTGAGCCAGGAAAACAGCACCGAGGATGAGGAAAAAGTAATCCATGCCGCCGTCAGGGTCTTCATGGCCGCCTACGGCACGGAGTAACGCCACAAAAAAACCCGCATGCCACAAGGGCATACGGGTTTTTAGCACATGAGCCTGAAAGAGCTTACTTTTTAAGCTCTTCCACCAACTGCGGCACAACATCGAACAGGTCGCCCACGATACCGTAATCCGCGACCTGAAAAATCGGGGCGTCCGGGTCCTTGTTGACCGCCACAATCACGCGGCTGTCCTTCATGCCCGCCAGATGCTGGATCGCGCCGGAAATACCGAACGCCATATACAGCTCCGGGGCCACGATCTTGCCAGTCTGGCCGACCTGCAACTCGTTGGGCACAAACCCCGAATCCACCGCCGCACGGGATGCGCCAACAGCCGCACCCAACACATCGGCCAGCGGATCGAGCGCGTGGAATTTTTCCTCACTGCCCATGCCACGACCACCAGAAACCACAACGCGGGCCGATTCCAGATCGGGGCGCGCGGAGTCCGAGAGCTGAACCGCTTCAAACCGGGACAGATCGGGGCTATCCACCACCGCCACGGCCTCGACCGGAGCACTGCCACCTTCCGCGGGCGCCGCATCAAACGATGCGCTGCGCACGGTCAGAACTTTTTTGGCATCGGACGAGCGCACGGTCGCCAGCGCATTGCCCGCGTAAATGGGGCGCACAAAGGTCTGCGCGTCCACAATGCTCACCACATCGGGGATGGGCTGCACATCCAGCAGGGCCGCCGCACGCGGCAGCACGTTTTTGCCCGTGGCACCGGCCGCGGCCACAATGTGGTCGTACCCACCCGCGAGCGAGACAATAAGAGCGGCCAAAGGCTCGGCCAGTTCATGCGCATAACGCGCATCTGCCGCATGCAGCACCTTGGACACACCGGCAATCCGGCTTGCGGCCTGCGCCAGCGCGGCATCACCCGTGACCAGTACATGCACATCACCCAGACGGGCGGCGGCGGTTACAGCAGAAAGGGCTGCCTTTCTGATCTGGCCGCCTTCATGATCCAGAAGAACAAGAGCGGTCATGTTCAGATCACCTTTGCTTCGTTACGCAGTTTTTCCACCAGTTCCGCAGCGGAACCAAGCTTGATGCCCGCCTTGCGTTCGGCGGGTTCGGCAACAGACACAATGCTCAGGCGCGGAGCCATGTCCACACCAAGGTCTGCTGCGGGAATGGTTTCCAGCGGCTTTTTCTTGGCCTTCATGATGTTGGGCAGGGAGGCGTAGCGTGGCTCGTTCAGGCGCAGGTCGGCCGTAATAATGGCTGGCAGGGCAAGGGAGACCTGCTCCGTGCCGCCATCAATCTCACGGCTGACATTCACCCGGCCATCGACCACATCCACCTTGCTGGCAAAGGTGCCCTGGCCCCAGCCCAGCAGACCGGCCAGCATCTGGCCCGTTGCGTTCATGTCGTCATCAATGGCCTGCTTGCCCAGCACAACCAGCGAGGGACCTTCTTTTTCGACCAGCGTTTTCAGCACCTTGGCAACAGCCAGGGGTTCGGGGCTTTCATCGGTCAGCACCAGAATGGCCCGGTCAGCGCCCATGGCCATGGCGGTACGCAGGGTATCTTGGGCCTGCTGCACACCAATGGACACAACAACGACTTCGGATGCGGCACCTTTTTCACGCAGGCGCACGGCTTCTTCCACCGCAATTTCGTCAAACGGATTCATGGACATCTTGACGCCAGCGGTTTCCACTCCGCTGCCATCCGCCTTGACGCGCGGTTTGATGTTGTAATCAACAACCCGCTTTACAGGTACGAGTATCTTCATGACTTCTTTCGCTTGCAGACGCAGGATGGTTCGGACGGTTCTTTATCGTACTTTGCCCGAAATTCACATACCAGCCGGATAATTGGGCCCACCACCCCCTTCCGGCGTGGTCCAGTCTATGTTCTGGGTGGGGTCTTTTATGTCGCATGTTTTGCAATGCACGCAGTTCTGGGCGTTGATTTGCAGATGTGGGTCGGTCTGTTCATCCGCCACTTCATACACACCTGCCGGGCAGTAACGCGCCTCTGGTGCGTGGAACACATCCCAGTTGACCGTTTTCCACAAGGACGGGTTTTTAAGCCGCAGGTGGACCGGCTGGTCCTCCTCATGGTTGGTCGCGGACAAAAAGACGGAGGACAGGCGGTCAAACGTCAGCTTGCCATCGGGCTTGGGGTAGAACGGCTTGGCACACAGCCCCGCCGCACGCAGCGTTTCGTTATCCTGATGCTTGAAGTGCAGCGTCCACGGTGCGCGCCCACGCAGCACCATGGCATCCAGCCCTGCGTACACAGCCCCGCCCATGGCGCCAAACCGCGCAAAGGCGGGGCGAATGTTGCGCGCGGTGCGCAGTTCCTGCCACAGCCAGGAGCACCGGATTTTTTCGGTCAGCGCCCCCGGCTCCACGCGGTCGGTCTTCATGGCGTCCACCACGGCTTCCGCTGCCAGCATGCCCGACTTCATGGACGTATGCGTGCCCTTGATCTTGGGCACGTTCAAAAACCCTGCCGAATCCCCGATCAGCGCGCCACCGGGGAAGGTCAGGCGCGGCACGGACTGCAATCCCCCTTCGGACAGGGCGCGCGCGCCGTAGGAAACGCGCCGCCCCCCTTCCAGATGCTGGCGGAAGGCCGGATGCAGCTTGACGCGCTGCATTTCCTCAAACGGGGAGAGCCATGTGTTGGCGTAGTCCAGCCCGACCACAAACCCGTAGGACACAAGGTTGTCGCCAAAATGGTACAGCCAGGCGCCGCCATAGGTCCTGTCATCCAACGGCCAGCCAAAACTGTGCTGCACCAGACCGGGGCGATGGTTTTCGGCCGGGATTTCCCACACTTCCTTGATGCCAAGGCCGTAGGTCTGGGGGTCCACGCCCTTGCGCAGGTTGTAGTGCGCCATGATCTGCTTGGTCAGCGAGCCCCGGCAGCCTTCGGCGAACAGGGTGTAGCGCCCGCGCAGTTCCATGCCTGGCTGGTAGTTGGGGCCGGGCTTGCCGTCACGGCCAACGCCCATGTCGCCCGTGGCCACACCGACTACGCGGTTACGCTCGATCAGCACTTCGGAACCGGCAAACCCGGGGTAGATTTCCACCCCCAGTTCCTCGGCCTGCGTTGCCAGCCAGCGGCAGACCTCGCCCAGGCTGACAATATAGTTCCCGTGGTTGGCCATGTGCGGCATGACCCTGTCGAGCATGGGCACGCGAATACTGCCTGTTTCGGTCAGGTACAGCATGTCCTCGGCTGTCACCGGCGTGTCCAGCGGCGCGCCGCGCTCGCGCCAGTCGGGCAGAAGCTCGGTCAGGGCGCGCGGTTCGATCACGGCGCCGGACAGAATATGCGCCCCGATCTCGCTCCCTTTTTCAATCAGGCAGACGCTGGTCTGGGGCGAAAGCTGGCGCAGGCGAATGGCGGCAGCCAGTCCGGCGGGACCACCGCCAACAATGACAACATCGAACTCCATCGACTCACGCACAGGTTCACTCATTCCCGTTTTATCCCCGTTGATATTTCTGTAGCTTTCCTAAACCCGATTTGTCACAGAATTGCAAAAAACGGGCACCCCGGCCCGTTTTGCGCCATTTCCACCAAACAGGAAAGGTCAGGCCCGGGCCACGCCGCGTGGTCCAAAGGCCAGTTCGTGCACGGCACGCCAGTTTTTATCGACAAAATTGACAATCAGGGTACGCCGCGTTCCCCGGATCGGCCGCCGCACAAAACCATGCCAGGTGCGATCGGATGGAATGAACAGCACAGCCGAATTGAACGCCCCCGAAGCCCGCGCAACAGACTCGCCCTGCGGGGTCATCAGGTCCGTGCCCCACTGCCCCGCGTCCTCCCCGGTGGAAAGGGAGATAAGCAGTGTCAGCTTTTTGGCCCCGATATCCGTATGGGGTTCCAGCCAGAATCCATCCGTATCCAGGCATAGTTCCAGCCTGAGCGCGGCTTCATCAAGGGGTGTTTCGCACACACGCTCGAATGTCTGGCGCATCTGCTCCCCATCGAGCAGCCCAGCCATGCGGTCCAGTCTGGGGTCCCTCGCGCGCACCGCGGGGTCCACAAACACGCGGAAGGCATTGCGGGTTTCGCGCCGGCCGCCAACATCGCCCGCAATGGCGCTCTCCCCCGGATTCCACTCCAGAAGAGCCTCGCACGCGGCAGGGTCCAGAACATCCTCCAGCATCCAGTGCGGGAACGGATATGTCATGGCAGATGTATGGGCCAGCCTGTCCGGCAGGGCGAATTGTCCCGCCCGTTCGGGCAAAGGAGCATCAGGACGCATGATGTCCGATCCTTCCGCTGAAACAGAGAATATACCTAAAAACAAGAAGAACCGGGCTTTTCACTGCAAGCCCTTGCGGTTCTGAGGCTGTTCTTCCATGCGCCAAAACAACGCGATGATCAAGCTGCATGGCAGAAATGCCAATTTGGACGGCGTGGCTTACAGCGCGCCAGAAAAACGCGGGGCCGGGGCCTTGCCCCCACCTGCACCCGCCAGCTCTTTTTTTCTGGTGTCAAAAACAGCCGCGACATTGCGCAGGAACGGACGCCCTTTTTCCGTCACCTCTATCCGGCTGTCGGTGCGTGTGACCAACCCGTCGCGTTCAAAAGGATGCAGGCTCGCCAGCTCATCCGCAAACCCGTCCAGACCCGGATTGTCGGGAATGTGGCTTGCGCGCAGGTCCACGGCCAGATCGCACATGATGCGCTCGATAATGGCGCCCCGGCACCGGTCTTCCGCCGTGCAGGCGACCCCCCGCATGACCGGCAGCTCCGCCGAATCGGCCAGTGCGCGCGCATAGGTGGCAACGGTGGGAATATTCTGGGCAAACCCCGCTGGCGCCATGGAAATGGCCGAAGCGCCCATGCCCAGCAGCACCGGGCAGGAATCGGTTGTATAACCCTGAAAATTGCGGTGCAGGGCACCCGCGCGGGCAGCCTTGGCCAGAGCGTCCTCGGGCAGGGCATAATGGTCCAGCCCGATGGCCTGGTACCCCGCGGCAAGCAGAACCGCATCTATGCGCGCACGCTGGGCCAACCGCTCAGGCGAGGAGGGAAGCGAGTCCTCGGGAATAAGCTTCTGGCGTTTCTGCTTCCACGGAATATGGGCATAGCCAAACACGGCCAGCCGGTCGGGGCGGAGCAGGGCAATCTGGCGCGCCGTCTCGCCAACACTTTCCACCGTCTGGTATGGCAGGCCGTAAATCAGGTCGATGTTCACACCCGAAACCCCGGCCGCGCGCACCTGCTCGATACAGCGTCTGGTCTGCTCGAAGGACTGGTGCCGACCACAGGCCTGCTGCACCTTTTCGTCCAGGTCCTGCACACCAAGGCTGATGCGGTTGAACCCCAGATCACCCAACAGCGCGGGATAACCCTGCGGCACGTGGCGCGGGTCCATCTCCATGGCCAGTTCGGCATGATCGGCAAAACGGAAGAAAGTGCGTACCGCGCGCATAAGCTGGCGCAGGGACGCAGGAGGAAGTGTAGTGGGCGTGCCACCACCAAACTGGAGATGATGCACAACACGCTGCTCACCCGTCAGGGCCACAACCCGGCGCATTTCCTCGCGCAGCAGGTCGCCATAGGCAACGCGTCCATCCTCATGCCGCATGACGGAGGTATTGCACCCGCAAAACCGGCAGAGTTCATCACAGAATGGAACATGAAAATAAAGCGAGACAGGCAGGTCCACTGGCAGCGTGCGCAGCCAGCTTTCCATATCCTGAGCCCCGACCGCGTCCGAAAAACTCGCAGCGGTCGGGTAACTGGTATAGCGCGGCAGATTCCCGCCGTAACGGGAAATCAGGTCAGAGACAGTGTCCGCGCTCATCAGCTTAGATCAGAAGCGGTATGCAATACCGGCGGACACCACGGTGGGGTCCAGGGATTCGTGGGCACGGATGTTAACGGTTTCACCCGTGTTCTGCGCCCAGGCATGCATACGCACGAAGATCTGCTTGATGTCGGCATTGAAGAACCAGTTGCCAACCAGCTGGTAGTCAAAGCCAACGTTAACAGACGGACCACCGGTGAAGCCAGCGTTCAGCTTGTTGGTCAGGCCGTTGTTAGCAGCATGCATGTTGTGGAACCACATTGCGGTTACACCCACACCCACATACGGGTTGAAGCGCTTGTTGGGGCGGAAATGCCAGGCGAAGGTCAGCGTGGGGGGCAGAACCCAGGCAGAACCGACATCAATCTTGGAATTCCCCAGCTGACCACCCTGCGCAGACACTTCATGGCGTGTGCTGGTGGCGATCAGGTCAACCGACAGGTTGTTGGTGATGAAGTATTCAACCGTCAGTTCCGGCATGGCCTGGTTGGTCGTGGAGGTATGTGCCCCCTGCGCCAGCTGGCCGTTAACCTTAACCGTGCTGTCACGGTCCTGCGGCAGAACGCCAACGCCGGACAGGCGGATCATGATGTCGCCACGGCTCAGACCAATTTTGGTGGTGGCGCAGGTTTCAAAAATACCGCAGTGGCCAGAGCCCTTCTGCGCATCAGGGATACGGTTCATGACCGGGGCATTGACGTAAGCAGCATTGGGCTTTGCTGTCTGCGCCTGCGCCGCACCGGTCAGGGCGGCCACACCAGCCATTGTGGCTGTCAGAAAGGAACGGAACTTGACCATTGTGTTTTGTCTCTTCCACTACACTGTAATTCTGTGCCGGAAAGACCACGCCCACGGCAATGCAACCTTGATTTAGATCAAGTCCGTGCCATACTACCTAAAGATGCGTTAATGCTGTGTCTTTTTAACCACAGCCCCTCCATTCGACTTTCTTGCAGTTCTGGCCTGCAATTAAAATGATCCCACAGTATGATTGATTTATGTCAACAAAAGCCTAAAGCTGCGTGGTGCGCGCACCATCCCTCGCCCCAACCGTTATAACAAACAGTAACAGGTTAATACTAAACGGTTTTCTGGATTTTATGCATGACCTCTTCTTCCCATCCCCCAGCCCCGGCCCTGGCCCCTCTTGGCGGGGTGCTTCACGCGCCCAAGGCGGATGTGGATATCATACGGTGCATGGTGTGTGACATACGGCACAAGAGCCTGTGCAACAGCATGGATGAGGAAGGGCTGGCCGCCCTTACCCACTCCTCCCGCCAGCTACAGCTTCCACCGGGCACCACGATTGTGGAGGAAGGCGAGCCAGCCCTTGCGTTTTTCAATGTGACTCGCGGCACGGTCAAGCTGTTCAAATCCCTCCCCGACGGACGCAGGCAGATTACCGGCTTTGCCGATGCGGGCCAGTTTCTGGGCCTGAGCACGGCGCAGACATACTCCTTCGGGGCGGAAACGGTGGATAACGTGCGCCTGTGCCGCTTCATGCGCCCCCAGCTTGAAGCCCTGCTGAGCGACTACCCAAAATTCGAGCGGCGCCTGCTTGCCGCCGTAACCGACAAGCTGGCCGAAGCACAGGAACAGATGCTGCTGCTGGGCCGCAAGACCGCGCGCGAAAAGGTTGCCACCTTCCTGCTTGACCGGATGAAAGCCTTCCACCTGACCGCAAACCGGCGGCAGGAGGCGGAAAACCTGGCCTCTGTTCCCATGACTCGGGTGGATATCGCGGATTACCTGGGCCTGACCATTGAAACCGTGAGCCGCACCATAAGCGCGTTCCGCCGCAGCCTGCTGATTGCAAGCGCGGAAAACCACCGGATTCGGATTTTGTCGGCCACGACTTTGCTCAACATCGCCTCCGGGCAGAAGGCGGACTGAACCCCCACAGCACATAAGCAAAGGGCCGACTCCTTGTGGAGTCGGCCCTTATGCCCCGCGACTGCCCGGATCAGGGGCGGTCAGGAACGATCAGTTTTCATCATCATCGCCGCCAGCGCCGTTGTCCGTGGGCACGCCTGCCGTGCTTCCATCAGGTGAAATGGCGATGAACAGGGACTGCCCTTCACGCAGGATGCGCAGCAGCAGCGGCTTTTTGGCACCCATGGCTGTTTTAATCAGGGCCACGGCCGCCTTGGGCGCATCCACCGCCTGGCTGCCCACGGCCTGAATGACATCCCCAGGGCGAATCCCGGCCTGATCGGCAGGGGACCCGGCCTCAACATCGCTCACCACAACACCGTGCGCGTCCTGTGGCAGGCCAAGCTGCTGGCGCGTATCGCGGTTGAGGGGAGCCAGGGCAATACCAAGGTGCTGCCCGCCAACGGCGCTGGCGGACTTGCCCGCATCCCCCGCCGCACTGGCAAGGTTGCCAATTTTAAGGCTGGTCGTCTGCGCCTTGCCCGCGCGCACAAACCCGATTGTAACCTGTGTGCCAGGGGCAACTGCCGCCACACGCACGGCCAGGTCATGCGGGGTGGTAATTTTCTGGCCGTTGAAGTCGGTAATCACGTCTTCGGCCTTCAACCCTGCCTTTTCCGCCGGGCTGTCCTGGCTGACACTGGCCACCAACGCACCCGCGGGCGGCGCACCGGCCGTGGCCGGGGTAGGCAGGTTGAGCGCGCTGGCCATAACGGGCGAGATAACCTGCGCGTTAACCCCAAGGTAGCCACGCACCACATGGCCTGTCTTGCGCAACTGGTCCACAACACTGCGCACCGTATCGGAGGGAATGGCAAAGCCAATGCCAATGGACCCGCCACCGGAGGGGGAGAGAATGGCAGTGTTCACACCCACCACCTTGCCGTCCTGCGTAAACAGCGGGCCACCGGAGTTGCCACGGTTGATGGGCGCATCCACCTGAATGAAGTTGTCGTACGGGCCTTCGTTAATGTCGCGCCCACGGGCGGAGACAATACCCGCCGTAACCGTGCCACCCAGACCGTAAGGGTTGCCAACGGCGATCACCCATTCACCCGGCTGCACGTCATCGGATTCGCCAAGCTCGATAAAGGGGAGCTTTTGCGCGGGCGTGACCTTGAGCAACGCCAGGTCGGTCTTGCCATCGCGGCCCACCACCTTGGCAGGCAGGGTTGTGCCGTCATCCAGCGTAACACTGACCTTGGTGGCCCCTTTGACCACATGGTTGTTGGTCACCACATACCCATCGGCCGAAATGACAAAGCCCGACCCGCGCGCCTCAATCAGCTGCTTGGAGGACTGGGGCATCATCTGGAACGGGAAGGGGAAGGGGAACGGTCCACCACCACCGCCCATGCCCATGCCGCCACCCTCGCCTTCCATGGCGTCAGAGCGGATCATGGAGGTAATGGACACCACGGCCGGTTTGACCTGTTTGACCAGATCCACAAAATCGGGGATCCGTTGGGCCGGGCCACTGGGCTTGATAACGCTGGACGTATCCGCCCAGGATGAAGTGCCAGCCCACGGCCCGGCGGCGGAAACCAGCATGCAGCCCGCGAGCAGGGCCCTGGTCCAGTTGCGGCGGCGGCCACGCATGCAAACATTTGTCACAGATTTTTCCGACATCACGATCTTGACTGTTCCTTGTTTTACCCAAGCAGGAGCGTTTCGGGCGATCCGGGCCTGATCTGGCGGCAGCCTGAACCCAACAGCCACCGGACCCTGCGCCCCCCCTTACGTCCTGTAAGCTAACATGGTTTCTTATTCGGAAAAAAAAAGCCTCCCTGCACGCTCACGCGCATGCTTTTCAGGGGGCCGGGTCGTTCCCCCGCTCCCGCAGGGCCTGAAAAAAGCTTTTCAGCAGGTCCGCCGCCTCGCGCTCACACACACCCCCCACAATTTCGGGGCGGTGCAGGGCTTCGGCCCGGTAAGGCAGGCGGGGGCCATGCTCCACGGCCCCTCCCTTGGGGTCATACGCGCCAAAAACCAGCCGCCCGACCCGGAAATGAGCCATGGCCGCGGCACACATGGGGCATGGCTCAAGGGACACAACCAGCGTGCAGTCCGCCAGCCTGTGGCCCTGGCGCTGGCGCACGGCCTCGCGCATGACCAGCATTTCCGCATGGGCGGAGGGGTCCTGGAGTTCCTCCACCCGGTTCCCCGCCTGCGCCAGCACCCGCCCCTGCCCGTCCAGCAAAACGGCCCCTACCGGCACCTCGCTCCGCATGGCGGCCTGGCGGGCCTGCCGCAAAGCCAGCGCCATGCCACGTCCCTGCCCTTTGCCCGGGTGGGGGGTCATGGCCGTATCACAAAACATTTCAGCATCCTGCGGGCCATTGTCTCGCCTTACGAACAAGTTAACACCAAAAACATCACATTCTTCTTGCAATCCAAACCATAATTTTGCCATTCTGCCTTAAAGCCGCCATGATCCTTTTTGCAACAAACTGTGATTGTCATCGGGGCGTGGCTTGCTGGTCCCTCACTCATGGCTGGAAAGGTCGGAACCATGCATTCTCTGTCTTTCATTCTGGCCGCGGCTGCAATGGGGTTTGGTCTTGCCATTGCGGACAGGCTTCCTGGCGACTCCTCGGTCCCTGTGGCAACGCAGGTCGCCAGCAGCCACATGATGCCGCACAGCATTCCGTCTTTTCTGACCCGCTAGGCGGGCATGCCGGGCCTTCCCGCGCGGACAGTGTACGGGAAAAGATGCAAAATTTTGGCACCTGTGGCACCTGACACGAAACCATTCCGGTTTTCTCATGGCTTTTCGTGCAGGACCACAGGCTTATGGCAGCAGAACGCCCCGTTATCGGCATAACCCTCGACCTGGAAAATGGCGGGCCGGGGCAGTATTCCAGCTTTACCTGGTGCGCCGTGCGCGAGAATTATTTAAGTGCCGTGGCAACCGCGGGGGGCCTGCCCATGGCCGTGCCCCTGTTTCCACAACTGGGGCTGGAATACGTGGCCAAGCTGGATGGGCTGCTCATAACCGGTGGCGCGTTTGATATTGACCCCCTGCTTTATGGCGCACCCCAGCGCCACCCCAGCGTAACCCTGCGCCCGCGCCGCACCCGGGCGGAAAGCGCGCTGCTGGCAGCGGCCCTGCACCGCAACATACCCGTGCTTGGTATATGCGGGGGCATGCAGCTGATTGCCGTGGCCCTTGGCGCAACGCTTATCCAGCACCTCCCCGATACAGCCCCCACCGCCTTGCCGCATGAGCAGCCCAACCCGCGCGATGAGGCCAGCCACGGCGTGGACATCCAGCCCGATACCCTGCTGGCCCGCATAGCGGGGGGAGCCAGGCGCATTGCCGTCAATTCCGCCCACCATCAGGCCGTTGGCACGCCCGGACGGGCCCGGGTGAATGCCCTTGCCGAGGATGGCGTGATAGAAGGCGTGGAAGACCCGGACCATCGTTTTTGCCTTGGGGTGCAATGGCACCCGGAATTTGGCATAGACCCGGCAGACAGAACTCTTTTCAAGGCCTTCATACAGGCATCAGGAGAACAGGCGTGACGCAGGAAGCGCGGGGAGAACGCATTGCAAAGTGGCTGGCACGCTCAGGGGTGGCCAGCCGGCGCGATGCAGAGCGCATGATTGAGGAAGGACGCGTGCGGCTGAACAGCCAGACCGTTACGCACCCGGCGACCTTTGTCACCGATGGCGATATTGTTCTGGTGGACAACCAGCCGGTGTCCGCCCCCGAGCGCACAAGGCTGTGGCGCTACCACAAGCCCGACGGACTGGTGACGACCCACAAGGACCCCGAGGGACGGCCAACCGTTTTTTCCTCCCTGCCGGAGGGCATGCCCCGCGTGATCAGCGTTGGCAGGCTTGACCTGAACAGCGAGGGGCTTTTGCTGCTGACCAATGATGGCGAACTGGCCCGCAGGCTGGAACTGCCCTCCAACGGCTGGCTGCGCCGCTACCGTGTGCGCGTGTTTGGCGTGGTGGATGAGGGGCACCTGGCCTCCCTCGCCCAAGGGTCCGTGCTGGAGGGCGTGCGCTATGGCCCCATCATTGCCGCCCTCGATTCGCGCAAGGGTGACAATGCCTGGCTCACCGTCTCGCTCAAGGAAGGCAAGAACCGCGAGATCCGCAAGGTCATGGCCGGGCTTAACCTGCATGTCAGCCGCCTGATCCGCACAAGCTATGGGCCGTTCCCCCTTGGCACCCTGCAAAAGGGCGAACTGGAGGAAATTCCCCCCCGCGTGCTGCGTGACCAGTTGCCCAAGACACCGGAAAAAACCACTCAGTCGAACACCGCACTCCGCAACAAGGCCCGCTGATGGTGCGCATTATTGCGGGCGCGCGCAAAGGCCGGGTGCTGGCGGCCCCCACCGGGGGCACCACGCGCCCCACGGCCGACCGTGTGCGCCAGGCCCTGTTTGACGTACTGGCCCACGCCCCATGGGGTGGAGCGGCCCTGCTGGAAGGCGCGCATGTGCTCGACGCCTTTGCGGGCACGGGCGCACTCGGGCTGGAGGCCCTGTCGCGCGGGGCGGAGCATGCTGTTTTTTTTGAAACCGATCGCCCGGCCCTTGCCGCCCTGCGCGCCAATATTCACGCCTGCGGGTGGGATGAGCAGTGCCAGGTTTACCCGCGTGACGTCACCAACCCGCCCGCAGCACGCGCAACCCCTGCCACCTTGGCGTTCCTGGACCCGCCCTACCACAAGGGCCTGCCCACAAGGGCGCTGGCGGCCCTGAGGGCAAAGGGATGGATAGCCCCCAACGCCGTGGCCGTGATTGAAACCGGCCGCGACGAACCCCTGCCCTTTACGGATGAGGCCGGGGACGCCCCCCCCTGCCCGCATGACCTCCTGGCAGAGCGCCAGCACGGTGCGGCGCGCCTGTCCATCTGGCGGCTGGCATGGGGTGCGGTGTAAAAAACACCGCATAATATGAGGTCGACCATGAGCACCCTGGTGCGCTACACAGACCAGAACAAAACGGTTTTACAGGTTACAGAAGGCAAAGAGAAACATGGCTGGAAGCGTTAACAAGGTCATTCTGGTCGGCAATCTGGGCAAAGACCCCGAAGTCCGCTCCAGCCAGAACGGCCAGAAGATTGTGTCCTTCTCCCTCGCCACCAGCGACACGTGGAATGACCGCGCCTCGGGCGAAAAGCGCGAACGGACCGAATGGCACCGCGTGGTCATTTTTAACGACCGCCTGGCCGATGTGGCGGAACGCTTCTTGCGCAAGGGCCGCAAGGTGTACCTTGAAGGCGCGTTGCAGACCCGCAAATGGACCGACCAGGGCGGGCAGGAACGCTATACGACCGAAGTGATCGTGGACCGCTTCCGTGGCGAACTGGTCCTGCTGGACAGCCGTGCGAGTGGCGAGGGTGACGGCGGGAACTTTGGCGGTGGCAACGGTGGCAGCAGCTACGGCGGCTACAACACCGGCGGCAACGCGGAATACGGCAATAGCGGTGGCACGTCCTCCCGCCTGCCAGCCCCGCCACGTGGCGGTGGCAACGCCCCTCCCTCTGGCGCCCCCTCTGGCGGGTGGGATGCCTCGGGCGGTGGCGACCTGGATGACGAAATTCCGTTCTGAGCGTATCTCCCGCCCGGACATCACCCCAGGGGGGCCGTTGCCATACGGCCCCTTTTTTGGGAATACGCCCACCCACATGGCCCCCGCCGCAGTTCATCCATCGCGCCAGAACAAAAAACCAGCGTGGATGGGCTGCGCACCTCACATCAGATTTTATTGAAATTTTAATAATACGCCGATTTCTGTTTATTACTTTTTCCAAATATCAGTTTTTCTTTATCTTACTGACCGATCATTCTGCTTTTCTTCATGCATCAGTGCATAAATTTCTTGGCGCACGGGCATGATACCGCTATAAGCCGCGTCATTCTTTCAAGGCAGGTTTCCTGTCATTGCAAAGGCTGACGACTGACATGATTACTTTACCGCCAGATTATCGCCCGTCAGAAGATGAAGAGTTTATGAATCCTCTTCAGACGGAATACTTCCGGCAGAAACTGCTCAAATGGCGCGCGGATCTTTTGAAAGAGGCAGGGGACACCCTGGCCAGCCTTTCCGAAGGGGGTATCCATGAAGCCGATATTACCGACCGCGCCAGCGTGGAAACGGACCGTGCGCTGGAACTGCGCACCCGCGACCGGGCCCGCAAGCTGATCGGCAAGATCAACCTTGCCCTCCAGCGGGTTGAAAACGGCAGCTATGGCTACTGTGAGGAAACAGGCGAGCCAATAGGCCTGAAACGGCTGGAAGCCCGCCCGATCGCCACCCTGTCCATTGAGGCGCAGGAACAGCACGAGCGTATGGAAAAAACACATAGGGACGATTAATTTTCGTCTTTTTTTGTTCTCCCCACTCTTGCGGTGGTGCGCCCAAAAGGCTAGAACCCCGCAAGCAGTGCTGCTGTAGCTCAGTGGTAGAGCACTCCCTTGGTAAGGGAGAGGTCGACAGTTCAATCCTGTCCAGCAGCACCAGCAACTCATCCTTATATTCTATGGCTTTTTTTGCCATGCCTGTGTTTTTGCCCCCTACCGGGTGCTAAAAACGCAAGGCAGCACCCCCAGCGCATGCATTGGCCCCATCCCTTGTGGGCCTGATACAAAAAAGACCCCGCACCATGGCGGGGCCTTTTGCAGACAGGCCAGAACACGGCACACAGGGCCAACCCGGCCCCGGCCTGTTCAGCCGCGTGGACCGCCTCCACCGCGCCCCTCGCCATGGCCCCCACCAGATGGACCGCCCCCATGCGCGCCACCACCACCGGGGCGTTGCCCACCCCCGCCTGGCCCACCGCCGCCAGAACCACCTCCTGGGCGGTTGCCACCAGGGCGACCCCAACTGCCGCCATTTCCGCCGGCGGGGCCGCCGGGCCTGCCCTCGGGCCGTAGTGCAGGGCGTGACCAGCCACCACCGCCATACCCATAACCGCCATACCCATAATAGTCATCATAACGCATGCTGGGGCCTGCGTATCCGTACGGGTAATACGGGCGCGGCCCCGGACCGGGGCCCACGCACCCCGCCAGAGTTGTCAAAGACCCCAAAGCCGCCAGAGCGCACACAAGACGTTTCATAACAATGGCCTCCTGCTGGTGGTCAGCACTCAGGAGCCGACCCGCACCAGCACATGATGTTTTTTGCCAGCAGAAAGCCTGATGGCGCCGTCCACACTATCGTGCTCCACAATCAGGCGATTTTCATCCGCTATCACGGCATTGTTGAGGCGCGCCCCACCACCACGGACCAAACGCCGGGCCTCGCCATTGGTTTTGGCAAGCCCTGCCTCCACCAGCAGGCGAAAAACGGGAATCCCCTGCGCAAGGTCAGGCTGGGCCACCTCATGCACGGGCAGGTCGGCCGCAGTCACCGCCCCTTCCTCAAAGGTCTGGCGGGCGGCTTCGGCCGCGGCCAGCGCCGCCTCGCGTCCGTGGCACAGGGCTGTAGCCTCGGTGGCCAGCACTTTTTTGGCCTCGTTGATCTGCGCGCCGGGCAAGCTTTCCAGCCGGGCACATTCCTCAAGTGGGAGATCGGTGAACAGGCGTAAAAAACGCCCCACATCGGCATCTTCCGTATTGCGCCAGAACTGCCAGTAATCAAACACTGGCAGGCGCCTGGGCGACAGCCACACGGCCCCACTGGCCGTTTTGCCCATTTTGGCGCCAGACGAGGTGGTCAACAGCGGAGTGGTCAGGCCCATGACGGCCTTCTGGTCCGTCCTGCGCACAAGCTCCACGCCCGAGATGATGTTGCCCCACTGGTCGGAGCCGCCAAGCTGGAGCACCAGACCGTATTTGCGGCTGAGTTCACGGAAGTCATAAGACTGGAGAATGGAGTAGTTGAACTCCAGGAACGTCAGCCCCTGCTCGCGCTCCAGCCGGTTTTTGACGGAATCGAAGGCCAGCATGCGGTTGATGGAAAAATGCGCCCCCACATCGCGCAGCAGGTCAATATAGGCCAGCTTGTCCAGCCAGTCCGCATTATTGACCAGCAGGGCATCGGACGCTCCCGCGCCAAAGGTCAGGAACTGGCGCAGGCATCCCTCGATCCCGGCAAGGTTGGTCTGGATGATGTCTTCTGTCATCAACCCGCGCGCCTCTTCCCTAAAGGACGGGTCGCCAATGCGCGCGGTGCCACCCCCCACAAGGGCGATGGGGCGGTGGCCGTGCTTTTGCAGCAGCCGCAACATCATAATCTGGATCAGCCCGCCCACATGCAGGCTGTCCGCCGTGGGGTCGAAGCCGATATAGGCCGAAATGGACTGCCGTTCCATCAGCGCATCCAGCGCCTGCGCATCCGTGCACTGGAAAATGAACCCGCGTGCCGCGGCCTCGCGCATGAAAGAACTCTGAAATCCGCTCTCGACCATTTTCCTGTTCCTATCCTCCGGCCCGCATCAGGTGGGCAAAACCCAAGGCACACGCTCTAGCATAAGAGCGCGCGCAACAGGAACAGCCCACAGCAAGGCCCATATACCGGCGTGCATACCGGCCTACATACCGGCGTGGACTCCTACGCCGTGCCACCCACGGTCAGCCCGGTCATTTTAAGGGTGGGCTGGCCCACGCCCACCGGCACGCCCTGCCCGGCCTTGCCGCAGGTGCCAATACCGGGGTCCAGTTCCAGGTTGCCCCCGATCATGGAAACCTGGGTCATGGCCTCCGCCCCGCTGCCAATCAGGGTTGCCCCCTTGACCGGGGCCGTCACCCGCCCGTTTTCAATCAGGTACGCCTCCGATGCGGCAAAAACGAACTTGCCCGAGGTAATGTCCACCTGCCCGCCACCAAAATGCACCGCATACAGCCCACGCTTGACCGAGCGGATCATCTCCTCCGTGGTGGCGCTGCCTTCGAGCATGATGGTGTTGGTCATGCGCGGCAGGGGCATGTGCGCGTAGGACTGGCGGCGGCCATTGCCCGTGGGGGCCACCCCCATGAGCCGCGCGTTCAGCCGGTCCTGCAAATAGCCTTTGAGAATACCATCCTCGATCAGCACCGTGCGGCCTGTGGGCGTGCCCTCGTCATCTATGGTCAGGCTGCCGCGCCGGTCGGGCATGGAGCCATCATCAATGACCGTCACACCGGGGGAGGCCACGCGCGCGCCAATGCGCCCGGCAAAAACGGACGTGCCCTTGCGGTTGAAGTCCCCCTCCAGCCCGTGGCCCACGGCCTCGTGCAGCAAAATGCCGGGCCAGCCCGCACCCAGCACCACTTCCATTTCCCCCGCCGGGGCGGCCTGCGCCTCCAGGGCGACCAGTGCCTGGCGCAGGGCCTCGTCCACAGCACCCTGCCAGGTTTGTACGTTC
The DNA here is from genome assembly GCA_937900755.1 of uncultured Acetobacter sp. GTDB lineage: Bacteria > Pseudomonadota > Alphaproteobacteria > Acetobacterales > Acetobacteraceae > Acetobacter. The sequence continues at coordinate 19,431 of CALCDN010000192.1, forward strand.
AGCAGGCGGTTGATCTCGTAACGTCCGCCAAGGCCGTGGCTCCCGCTCTCGCGCTTGCCATTATGCTCGACCACAACCGACACGTTCAGCCGCACCAGAGGCCGCAGGTCGGCCACGCGCGCGCCATCGGCACGGATGATCTGCACCGCCTGCCACTCGCCCGAGAGCGAAGCCATGACCTGCACCACGCGCGAGTCCTTGGCCCGTGCGTAGGCGTCTATGCTGGAAAGCAGGCCCGAGCGGGCAGCAAAATCCGTATCCCCCAATGGGTTGGCGTCCGTGTAGAGCCGCTGGTTGGTGGGGCGTGGGGGGGCTGCCATCTGCCCCGAGCGGCCCGCGCGCACAGCACTGAGCGCATCGGTCGCGCGCAGCAGGGAGGTGCGGCTCATCTCGTCCGAGTGGGCAAAGCCTGTCTCCTCCCCCAAAACCGCGCGCAGGCCAAAGCCCGTGCTGGTGTTGAAGGAGGCGGAACGGATCACCCCGTCATCCAGTGCTATGGATTCGCTCTCGCGGTATTCAAGGAACAGTTCGCCATCATCCATGCCCTCCAGCGCCGTGCGGGTCAGCTTTTCGGCGTCATCACGGGTGAGCCGGGTCTGGTTCGGGGTGAAGAACAACTGGTCTGTGGCGGCCAGCGCCCCGGCGTGTGAGGGAGAGAAAGACATGGACCAAAGCCCTCCGTCTGGGAAATATCAGTCTGGGAATAACGGCGGCCCACATGGCCCACCGCCTGTTTTGCCTGAATGTCAGAAACCGCCGCGCTCAGATACCCGGCAACTCGTTGACCGTCACCACCCGCCAGCCCGTATCCAGCCGTTCGAGAATGGTGAGCGAGAGATTCTGCACCGAAAAATGGAGCGCCGTTTCGGCATGGACCCGCAGCGCATGCGCAAGGGCTGCGCGAATGACCCCGCCATGGGCCACCGCCACAATGTTGCGCCCCGCATG
>CALCDN010000193.1 GCA_937900755.1 uncultured Acetobacter sp.
GGGGGGCGGGCGCCCGGCCGCCCGCCCCGCCCCCCCGCCCCGCGGGCCCCCGCCCGCCACCCCACCCCCCCCCCCCCCCCGCCGCCAGGTGCGGGCAAGGGCGGACGAAACACGGAGTTCCTGCTTTCCTGCGCCCAGTTTCTGGGAGGGGAGACCGGGGTCTGGGGGCTGGCGGGGGATAGCGATGGCATAGACGGCCCGGAAGATGCCGCCGGGGCCATGTTTGCCCCCGATACACTGGCCCGTGCGGCACACGCGGGGTGTCTGGCCGACCCTTTCTTGCGGAACCATGACAGCTACACGTTTTTCAACGCTCTGGGAGATCTGGTCATGACCGGGCCGACATTGACCAACGTGAATGATATCCGCCTGCTTCTGATTACCTGATTACCTGGGGAACTCACGGCCTGTGCGTCAGGCTCCCAGGGCGCGGGCAACCTCGTGGCGCAGGGCGGGAAGGACTGTTGTGCCGAAGGCGGGGGTCCGCCGTTCCCACATGCCCGTCCGCCAGGAAGGGTGCGGCAGGGGAAAATAGGCGGGCAGATACCGCGCGAACTGCTCTACCCGCTCAAAAACCCGGCCTTTGCCCAGCACATGGTTTTGCGCGTAGGACCCGACCAGAAGGGTTAGCTGTATATTGGGCAGGTGCGCCAGAATGTGTTGCCGCCACAGGGGCGCACATTCGGGCCGTGGGGGCCGGTCTCCCCCTTTTGGCAACACGCCGGGGTAACAGAGCCCCATGGGCACAATGGCCACTTTTTCCGTATTGTAAAAAAGGGCGCGGTCCATGCCCAGCCATGCCCGCAGGCGCTCGCCCGAGGCATCGTTGAAGGACACGCCGGTCTCATGCACTTTGGTGCCGGGGGCTTGGCTTGCAATCAGCACCCGCGCGCGGGGCGAGACATGGAGCACCGGCCGTGGCCCCAGCGGGAGCGCGTGCGCACAGGTGGTGCAGGCCCGGATCTGGTTGAGCAGACTTGCCAGTTGGCTGTCCGCTGTGGCGTGTGGTGGCAGTGGCTGGTCCCTGTTCAGCAGAATATCCACGGTGGTGAAGCGCATATGTGCATGCAGCCCAGGGCATAAAAGGGGCATGAGTGGATAATCGGGCGGCCCCTATGGAAAAAACCGTAAATCCAGGGCGTTGGCCGCAGGACAATAAAAAACACCGCAACGTTGCCGCTGCGGTGTTTTTTGGTCGTGTCCCTCAAAGGAGAGGCAGAGAAGAGGCCGTCAAACCTTACTGCTCTGAGTCCACCCCGTTGTGGGTCTGCGGAGCAAAGGTCCAGCCAGCGCCGTAAGGCAGCGGCATGAACAGGCCCCATGTGGAGGTTGCGGACGTGGGATCGGCCCAGCCTGCGGTCGGGATCGGAGCGTGGTCCAGACGGAGTTTCTGAACGTCGGCAGCGGTCGCGTTGGCCGGAGCCTTGTTGCCCCATGCGGAGCGCACGAAGTTGACCACATCGGCTATCTGCTGGTCGGACAGGATGCTCTTGTAGTCCGGCATGGCAACAGCGGATGGCGCCCAGTTGGTCGGCGGCAGAACACCACCAGCCAGGACAATATGGGCAATGGAGGTCGGGTCGTCACCAACAACAACCGCATTACCAGCCAGCGGCGGGAACATGCGGGCTACACCACCGCCATCGTTCCGGTGGCAGGCTGCGCACTGTTCAACATAAACCCGTGCACCCGGGCTGTTGGCCGTGTTGCCTGCATCCAGCGCCTGAGCCGTGGACGGATCGTAGGTGTAATCCCCGCGTGAGGGCGCAACCGGTGGCAGGGCCTTCAGGTATTTCGCCACGGCGTGCAGGTCGGAGTCCGTAAAGTACTGGGTGCTCCAGCCAACCACATCGGCCATGCCACCAAATACGGCGGCGTGGTCGGTACGACCGGACTTCAGGAAGAGGAAGAGGTCATCTTCAGACCAGCGACCAAGGCCAACAACCGGGTCGTTGCGCAGTGTTGGCGCAATCCAGTTGTCGATCGGGGCGCCACCAGCCAGGAAGTCGGGACCACCGGATGCATCCAGCGCCTTTTCCTGCATGGCAAAGCCACGGGGTGTATGGCACATGCCGCAATGGCCCGGGCCTGTGACAATGTATTCACCACGGGCAATATCCGCATCCGTACCCGGAGCCGGTGTAAAGTCCTTGGGCGTGGGGGCGAACATGGAGCGCCAGATAGCCAGCGGCCAACGCATGGACATGGGCCAGCTGATGCCCGCCTCACGGTTTTTCTGGGCTACAGGTTGCACGCCATGCATGAAGTAGGCGTAAAGCGACTTCACATCGTCCTGGGTAAGACGGGCAAAGGCCGGATACGGCATGGCCGGATAAAGCGTGCTGCCATCCTTGCGGATGCCGTGGCGCACGGCTTCGTCAAAATCCTGCAACGTGTAGGTGCCGATCCCGTAGGTGGGGTCAGGCGTGATGTTGGTCGAATAAATCATGCCGATGGGGGTTTTGATCGCCAGCCCACCAGCAAATTTCTGACCGTTCAGTGCTGTGTGGCAAGCCACACAGTCACCAAGACGGGCGACATATTCGCCCTTTTTGATCAGGTCTTCATCCGCTCCCTGCGCGTGTGCCAGGGAGGTTCCTGCCAGAAGCCCGACAGTGACCGCTCCAAGAGCGGCTTTTAGTCTGTTCATCATCATTTTTACCACTGTATCGCTTGTGTACCGAATGACGTCATGACTGCCGCTTATTGGGGCGTAATGCCCACGATCGGGGTCTGCGGAATTCCCTGATCGTTCTTTCGGGCATCCACTTCGCGCTGATAGGTCTCGTTCGACCTCTTGATGAGGTACTGACGAATGGACTCGATTTCTTCAGGCTTCATGCTCGTGTCAAAACGGTCCATGCCATAAGCAGTCAGTGCGCCGCGACCGACAACATTGTAGAACGCATCCTGATGGCGGATGGCGCCCGACCAACGCAGGTCAGGGAGCACGCCCGAGCCTTCACCGTTGTCGCCGTGGCACGTCTGGCAATAGGTCTGGTACTGGAAGTAGCCCTTGGCGGCTTCCTTGGTGTCATATTCCGCAGGCGGCTTGATGGGCAGGAAGCCCAGTTCATTCATGGTGGGCAGCTTGGCTGTGCCATCAAGCGAGAACACGGCCACGTAGGAGTGGTTGACTGTCCAGCCCGATGTACGGCCCATCGCACCCATGGAAATCGGGTAGATGCCGCCCCAGCCCACTTCAACCGCAACATACTGCTTGCCGTTGACGCTGTAGGTCACAGGTGGCGCAATAATGCCGCTCTGTGCGTCAAACTTGTAAAGGTCGGCACCGTTGGTGTCGTCATAGGCATGGAATTCGCCATTGGCCAGCCCCTGGAACAGCAGGTCGCCGCCGGTTGCCAGTACGCCGCCATTCCATGGGCCCTTGTGGTCGATTTGCCACACGGTTTCCATTTTAACCGGATCCCATGCGAGCAGTTCGCCCTTCAGGTCCTTCAGGTAAGCGGAGCGGGCTTCGGCCGAGTCAGGCAGGCCTGTCTTGGTCATGTCCAGACCGATGTTCCATGAATCCGGGTGCGGTTTGAAGCCGCCAACCTGGTTCTGGTAGCCAAACGGAATCTGGTGGGCGGGCAGGTAGATCAGGTGGGTCTTGGGGCTGTACGCCATGGCCATGAAGTTATGCGCACCCAGCGGGCCGGGAATACCGTACCAGAAGTTGCCGTTCAGGGTCCACAGGCTTTCTGGCTTGTAGATCGGGCTGCCGGTCAGCGGGTCCAGGCCGCTGGCCCAGTTTTCGTACACGTAGTTTTTGCCAGCCAGGAATTCACCCGTCTTGGCGTCCAGCATGTAGAAGAAGCCGTTCTTGGGGGCCTGCACCACAACATGGCGCATTTGACCGTTGATCGGCACGTCGAGCGTCATGATCTGCTGGACCGAGGTGTAGTCCCACTGGTCCATGGTGGTTGCCTGGAAGTGCCAGACATATTCGCCCGTTTCGGGCTTGACCGCGACAATGCTGCCCAGGAACAGGTTGTTACCAACCCCTTCGGAGCGGTATTTGTAGTTCCAGGGGGAACCGTTGCCAACAGCCAGGTAGACCAGGTCGGACACGGGATCATACACAATGGAGTCCCACACGGTGCCACCGCCACCCTGACGGACCCATGCCCCGTTGGGGCCCCATGTCCGGTAGGCTTTGGTCATCAGAACATTGTCCGACGCGGCGTGGTCGGGCTCGTTCTTGTTGTTGGGAACCGTGAAGAAGCGCCATTTCAGCTTGCCGGTTTCCGCATCAAAGGCGGAGACAAAGCCACGGGCGCCAAATTCCGCGCCACCGTTACCGATCAGCACCAGGCCCTTGGCAATACGGACCCCACCGTCAACGGTGTAGGAGCGCTGCTTGCCCAGAGAGGCATCGGCGGGAATGGTGTTGACTTCCCAGGCCTTTTTGCCGGTCTTGGCGTCCAGGGCGACCAGGCGGCCGTCAAACGTGCCAAAATAGACCTTGCCGTTCCAGTAACCAGCGCCACGGTTAACAGAATCGCAGCAGCCCTTGTCGGCAATGTTGCCCGGCACCCGGGGGTCGTATTCCCACAAAAGCTTGCCGGTTGCCGCGTCAAGGGCCTTCATTTTGGACCAGTTGGTCGTGGCATACATGATGCCGTCCACAATCAGAGGCGTGCCTTCCTGACCGCGGTTGCTGTCCAGGTTGAAGTACCAGGCCAGCTTCAGGTTACCAACATTGGAGCGGTTGATCTGATCCAGCGGGCTGTAGCGCTGTTCAGAGTAGGTGCGTCCATAGGACAGCCAGTTTTCGGGGTGCTCATCGGCGTGGATGATGGCTTGTCCCGTGTCACCCAAGCTGTCGGCGCGGGCAGGGATTGCCGCATGCGAGAGGGCAGTGGCACAGATTGTTCCAGCCGCGAGAATTCCTAGCAGCGAACGTCTCTTGGCGGAGGCGGGGCGGGTCATGCGTTCATGTCCTCGACTGTGTATCAAGATGAGGAAAAATAGAGCCGGAAATCCGGTTTCTCACACATCAGCCAAGGCGGGCGCTGTATGTCAATCACGCCAAGAGAATAGCTGCATCCCCACATATTCGTTCCTTGTGAGAAACAGGCGTACGAAAGATCAGTTCCAGTGCGCGCAGGAGCAGGGACAGTACAGCGGAAATACTATGTTATAACAGATTGACGGGGAGAGCGGACGTCTCTGCAAACCGGTATTCCGCCATCACTTCCCAAAAGGTGTTTTCGCGGTTTTTCCCAGTCTTGAACACGGTGAATTCGCAAACTTCTTCCACCTGTGCAAAGAAATGGCGGTGGGTTGCAAGCCATAAATTGCAGACGTTGGGGTCCACATCGGTAATGTCCGCCAGAGCGATGCCCGAGGGGAGCAGGGAGTGATTTGAGGAGATCCCCGCCCGCCGCGCAGCACTTCTGATTTTCACGGAAAGGTGATCTATAACAGAGGCTTCCACAGTTGCCTCCAGCATGATTCGGTTCCGTTTCACACAGACATCAAAACCCGTGTGCCGCAGCGTGACCGGGGCCGGCAGGTGGAGTGAATACAGCCCGTGGTCCAGCTCCTCCCATTCGGGAGGGTGCATGCGCCCGAAGGCGACAAGCGGGAGGAAGATCTGTGGTGCGGGCCGCCATTCCCTGGACGGGAAAAAATCCTGAAAGCCATGAAGGAAAATGCGCATGTCCACCGGGGGTGGAAGACCGGCAATAAGGTACATATCCGGGCCTTATGACTGGGAGCGGGACGAGAAGAGCCACGAACCGAACAGATTGTTGGTGGGCCTTTATTATATGACGTGCCATACCCTTGACGGAAAGACAGGGCAGCCACAAGTATAAAGCAAAGCCAGCTTGTCTGGGTTAAGGAGAGTAGAAACCATGTCGTTTAGTCGCGACTACCGTTCCCCCGCATCAGCGTCAGGCTGGAACGATCAGGCCAGTCTGGATGCTGGGCTGCGCAGTTACATGCTGCGTGTTTACAACTGGATGGCATCTGGCCTTCTGCTGACCGGAATTGTGGCCTACGCCATTGCCAATACCGGTTTGAGCGGACTGTTCTTTCAGGTCTTCCAGACCGCCGCGGGGCCGTTGCCGCGCCCGACCTTGCTGGGTGACCTGGCCATGCTGTCCCCGCTGGCGTTCGTGCTGGTGATGTCGTTCGGGATCAACCGTCTGTCCCTGCAGGGGGCGCAGGCGCTGTTCTGGGCGTTCTGTGCCGCCATGGGGGCCAGCCTTGCCAGCGTGTTTGTCATTTACACAGGCACGTCCATTGTGCGCGTGTTCCTGGTAACGGCCTGCATGTTCGGGGCGACCTCCCTGTGGGGCTATGTCACCAAGGCCAACCTGCTCCAGTTCGGATCATTCCTTATGATGGGGCTTTTTGGTCTGATGATTGCCGGTCTGGTCAACCTCTTCCTCAAAAGCCCGACCATGTATTACCTCTACAGCATTGTGGGTGTGCTGATCTTCACCGCGTTCAGTGCTTTCGACGCCCAGCGGATTCGGGTTACGTATCCGCAGTTCGCGGCCTATGAAGGCCCGGAAATGACGGCCAAGCGCAGTGTGTATGATGCGCTGAGCCTTTACCTGAACTTCATCAACCTCTTTCAGTTTCTGTTGCAGTTCATGGGTGTCCGCAATTCCGGCGACTGAGACCTGCATGGCAAAGAGTCCGTAAGGGCACTTTGCGCCCCCAAGGGAAAGCCCGGCCAGTTATGGCCGGGTTTTTTTGTCTGGGCAGTTATGCTTGGTTCGAATGATGGCATGAAAAACAAGAATGGGTGCAAAAATGGTCCTGATTTCAATTCTTTAAGTTGTAACAGGGATGTGAGATTTTGTGTGGTCTCTAACAATATGAAATTTCAGACTAAATTTTGCCATTATTGGATTTTTAGAAATATATTGTAACATTCCGTGATGTGTCCTTTGCACCATCCAGACGCCTCAAAAGTAGGCAAAAGCCATGCTTAAAACGGCTAACTGATTGTGACGAAAGGCAGATGGAACTTTTCTGACGTTTGAGAATCCTCGCGTAGGGAATAAAGTAGTCGCAATGCGTTTCCGCCGAGCTTGGGGGGCTGCGCCGTATGCATCGTATTCGGGTATTCATCTTGAATGGCCAGAATGTGTTGCTGGTGCGGAACAGAAAGGGCCTTCCTTGCCGGGACGCGGTTTTTCTTGCTGTTGTCAGGCTTCTGTGGCAGCAGGGCAAAAGTCTTTGTGAGGCTAAGTTGATGTCAGAACCAAGAGGCGTGCGATGAAAAACAAGTTACTGGCGAGAACGGCGCGATTGGGCGGCCTATCGTCAGCGTTGCTGCTTGCCGGGTGCGAACTAGACGTTCTGGACCCGAAAGGCCCGGTGGGAGAGGGGGTTAAAACTCTTATTACCACCTCTGTGATCGCAATGCTGATCGTAGTGGTTCCGACCATTATTCTGACACTCTGGTTTGCCTGGCAGTATCGCCAGTCCAACACGAGTGCCGAATATCTGCCGAAATGGAGCCATTCCAACAAGATTGAAGTGGTAATCTGGGGCGTTCCGTCTCTGATTATTCTGTTCCTGGCAGTGATCACCTACCAGACCTGTCATTCTCTGGACCCCTACAAGCCGCTTGAGGCGGAAGCCAATACCAAGCCGCTGCATGTTCAGGTTGTGGCACAGGATTGGAAATGGCTGTTCATTTACCCCGAACAGGGAATTGCAACAGTTAATCAGCTGGCTATGCCGGTCAATACGCCTGTTGATTTCGACATCACCTCTGATTCCGTGATGAACTCGTTCTTCATCCCGCGTCTTGGTTCCATGATTTATGCAATGGCAGGCATGCAGACCCAGCTTCATCTGCTGGCAAGCGAGCCGGGCGATTACATGGGTGAATCCGCCAACTACAGTGGGCGTGGTTTCTCCGACATGCGGTTCCATGCCCTGGCGATGAGCAATGATGAGTTCAATGCCTGGGTCGAAAAGGTGCGTGCATCTTCCGAACAGCTGGATGGCCAGACCTATCCCAAACTGGCTGCACCAAGCGAAGCGAACCCCGTCGAATATTTCGCGCATGTTGAACCCGGCATGTTCAACACGATCGTTGCCAAATACAACAACGGCATGGTCATGGACAAAAGCACTGGCAAGATGATTCAGGTGCAGTCCGCGATGTCCGACATGAATATGAAGGAATAGGATCTATGCTAGGGAGACTATCGCTTTCGGCCATCCCGTTGGATGTGCCGATCCTAGTAGGTACGTTCATCGGCGTTCTCGTTGTCGGTGTCGCGGTACTGGGACTGATTACCTATTACGGCAAGTGGGGCTACCTCTGGAAAGAGTGGTTTACTTCTGTCGATCACAAGCGTCTGGCTGTCATGTACATTGTACTGGCGCTGGTTGCTCTGGCCCGCGGTTTCGCGGATGCCGTCATGATGCGTACCCAGCTCGCGCTGGCCTATGCCGGGAACCCCGGTTACCTGCCTCCGCATCATTATGACCAGATCTTCTCCGCTCACGGGACGATCATGATCTTCTTCCTGGCCATGGCGTTCATGACCGGTCTGTTCAACTTCATTGTGCCGCTGCAGATTGGCGCACGTGACGTGGCTTACCCGTTCCTGAACAACCTGAGCTTCTGGATGACGGCGGTTGCCTTTATCCTGGTGAACATCTCCCTGTTCATCGGTGAGTTCTCGCAGTGCGGCTGGCTGGCTTATCCCCCGCTGTCCGAAATGCAGTTCAGCCCTGGCGTGGGTGTTGACTACTATATCTGGGCAATCCAGATCTCTGGTGTTGGCACACTGCTGACCGGTGTTAACTTCTTTGTCACCATCGTTAAGATGCGCGCTCCGGGCATGTCCTGGCTGAAGATGCCCGTGTTCACCTGGACAGCATTCTGCTCGTCCATCCTGATCATGGCGACCTTCCCCGTGCTGACGGTTGCCGTGGCCCTTCTGGGTCTGGACCGTTACTTCGGTATGCACTTCTTCACCAATGATGGTGGCGGCAACCAGATGTTGTACCTGAACCTGATCTGGGCTTGGGGTCATCCGGAAGTTTACATTCTTGTTCTGCCTGCCTTTGGTGTGTTCTCCGAAGTTGTGCCTGCCTTCTCCGGCAAGCCGCTCTTCGGCTACAAGACCATGATTTACGCGACCTGCTCCATTATGGTGCTGTCCTTCCTTGTGTGGGTGCATCACTTCTTCACCATGGGTGCAGGCCCGGACGTGAATGCCTTCTTCGGCATCGCGACCATGATCATTTCCATCCCGACTGGTGTTAAGCTCTTCAACTGGCTGTTCACCATGTATAAAGGTCGCATCCAGTACCATGCCTGCATGTATTGGGCTGTTGGCTTCATGGTGGTGTTCACCATCGGTGGTATGACCGGTGTGATGATGGCCATCCCCGGTTCCGACTTTGTGCTGCATAACAGCCTGTTCCTGATTGCCCACTTCCATAACGTGATTATCGGTGGTGTGTACTTCGGTTACGTCTGTGGCATGAACTTCTGGGCTCCGAAGGTTCTTGGCTTCAAAATGAACGAAGCCTGGGGTATTCGCGCTTTCTGGTTCTGGCTCGTCGGCTTCTTCTTTGCCTTTATGCCGCTGTATGTCCTCGGCTTCGAAGGCATGACCCGCCGTATGAACCACTATGACAACCCGGCCTGGCATCCCTGGATGCTGATCGCCGAAGTTGGCGCAGTGCTCATTCTGCTTGGTGTTGTTTGCCAGCTGATGCAGATTTTTGTCTCCATCCGCGACTGCAACAAGCCGGAAAACCGTGACTTCTCGGGTGATCCCTGGAACGGCCGTACGCTGGAATGGTCCACCTCTTCTCCTCCGCCGGTGTATAACTACGCCATTGTTCCGCATGTAAGCTCGCTTGATGCCTATATGCACGACAAGGAAAACGGCATCGACACCCGTCAGGCTGGTGCACAGTACACAGCGATCCACATGCCGAAAAACACGGCGTCTGGTATTTGTGTTGGCACTTTTGCTCTGATCTTCGGTTTTGCCGCTGTGTGGTACATCTGGTGGCTGGCAGCTATCGGCATTGTCGGCGTGATCGCTACGGTCATCGCTCGCAGCGCTAACAAGGATATTGATTACTATATCCCTGCTGAAGAGGTTGCCCGGATCGAAAACGAGCACACCCGTAAACTGATGGCACAGGCAGCAGAATAATGGCACAGAATACAACTGTTCCGACCGCAGGCCACGACGAACATCACCCCGAATCTACGGTGGTGTTCGGGTTCTGGGTCTATCTGATGACGGACTGCATTATCTTTGGCTCTCTGTTCGCCACGTTTGCAGTTCTGCGTAACCAGTTCAATGGTGGGCCAACCCCCCACGAACTGTTCGAGTTTGGTGGGCTTGGGCTGGAAACAGCCCTCCTGCTTCTCTCCTCCATCACTTATGGGTTTGGCATGATCGCCGCCCATAAGACCCAGATCAGCCAGGTTATCCTGTGGCTTGGTGTCACATTCCTGCTTGGTCTTGGGTTCGTTGGTCTGGAAGTGCGTGAATTCGCGCACATGATCGCGGATGGTGCTGGCCCCGATCGCAGTGCGTTCCTGTCTGCGTTCTTCACGCTGGTATCCACCCACGGTCTGCACGTGACGTGTGGTCTGATCTGGATTGTTACCCTGATGGTTCAGCTGATGGGAACAACTGAAATCCCGGAACGCATGATGAACAAGCTCACCTGCCTGAGCCTGTTCTGGCACTTCCTGGATATCGTCTGGATCTGTGTTTTCACCTATGTCTATCTGGCGAGCATGATCTGATGAGCAATCCGAACACATCCTCCTCGGGCGAGAGCCACGGTAGCGTATCTTCGTACCTTATCGGCTTTGTTCTTGCTGTTATCCTGACGGTTCTGTCGTTTGGTGTGGTCATGAGCCACAGCCTTGCGCCAACCGGCACGCTGGCGGTGCTTTCTGTTCTGGCACTTGTTCAGGTTCTGGTGCATCTGCACTACTTCCTGCACATGGGTAGTGGCTCGGAAGCGCGTTGGAACAACATTGCGTTTGTTTTCACCGTTGCATTCGTGTCCATCCTTATTGTCGGCACGGTCTTCATCATGGCCAACACATCCATCAACATGATGTCTCGCTGATATCATGTATGGCTTTGTCGCCCTGGCCTTGGCCGGGGCGGCAGTCGGCAACAGAAATCCCCGGGGCTTTGGCTCCGGGGTTTTTTGTTGGGTGATCTGGAACCACGGGGGCAGGCAGGCAACGATGTTCGCGTAGCCCGGCTATTTTGCCAGTGTGGGGCTAGGGGGCAGGACATAAAAAAAGGCACCGGGGTTTCCGGTGCCTTTTTTTATGGTGGAACCTGTAGGGGGGACAGGTTCAGTCCTTGTGCGGCTCGGGGGAGAGCAGGTCAGCCTTGTTGGGCTTGTCTTTCCATTCCTGAGCATCAGCGGGGGCCGTGCCCTTGCGTGTGATATTGGGCCACTGGCTGGCATATTTTGTGTTGATTTCCGCCCACGCCGCCGACCGGTCGTCGCTGTCAGGGAAGATGGCTTCGGCCGGACATTCAGGTTCGCACACGCCGCAGTCAATACATTCATCCGGGTTGATAACCAGAAAGTTTTCACCAGCGTAGAAGCAGTCAACGGGGCAGACTTCCACACAGTCCATGAATTTGCAGCGGATGCAGTTTTCAGTGACCA
>CALCDN010000194.1 GCA_937900755.1 uncultured Acetobacter sp.
CGCTCACGCCCAGGGCGTTAAGAGCGGTTGCGACGATGTGCGGGGCGGAGAGCCCGGCCTCGTCATACTGCGCGTCCTGCGTGTTGTGGTCGATAAAGCGGTCGGGCAGGGTCATGGGGCGGAAGCGCACATGGTCCAGCAGGCCGGTGCGCGCCAGATGGTGGCAGACCTGCGTGCCAAACCCGCCTTCGGAGCCTTCCTCGATGGTGATCAGCACCGCATGGTTGCGGGCCAGGTTTTCCACCAGGGCCGTATCGATCGGCTTGGCAAAGCGGGCATCGGCAACCGTTGGGGGCAGGCCCTGGGCTGCCAGCATGTCGGCGGCCTGCAGGCACGCGCCAAGCCTTGGCCCGAGCGAGAGAATGGCAATGCCACCCGTCTGCGCGCCAGACTGGCGGCCCATCTCGCGGATGATCCGGCCACGCCCGATTTCCAGCACATGCCCCTCGGCGGGCAGGTCCAGCCCAAGCCCGTTGCCGCGCGGGTAGCGCAGGGCGATCGGGCCTTCGTCAAACTCGGCGGCTGTGGCCGTCATGTGCAGCAGTTCCAGCTCGTCCGCTGGCGCCATGATGGTCATGCCCGGCAGGCAGCCCAGATAGGCAATATCGAACGAGCCCGCATGGGTCGCCCCATCCGCGCCCACAAGCCCCGCGCGGTCAATGGCAAAGCGGACCGGCAGGTTCTGGAGCACCACGTCGTGCATGACCTGGTCATACGCGCGCTGGAGAAAGGTGGAGTAGATGGCGCAGAACGGGCGCAGCCCCTCGGTCGCCATGCCCGCGGCAAAGGTCACCGCGTGCTGCTCGGCAATGCCCACGTCAAAAAACCGGTCGGGGTAGGTCTTGGCAAAGGCGTCCAGCCCCGTGCCCGAGGGCATGGCGGCAGTCACCGCTGTCAGCCGCTTGTCGGTCTGGGCGCGGCGCACAAGCTCGCGCGCGAACACCGAGGTGTAGCTCGGCGGACCAGCGGGGCCTTTTTTCTGCTCGCCGGTAATGACGTTGAACTTGGCCACCGCGTGGTATTTGTCGCCCGCGTTTTCCGCCGGGCGGTAGCCGTGCCCTTTTTCCGTAATCACATGCAGCAGGATCGGGCCTTTATCCGTATCGCGCAGGTTGCGCAGGATATTGACCAGTTGCGGCAGGTCATGCCCGTCCACGGGGCCGACATAGTAAAAGCCCAGCTCCTCGAACAGGGTGCCGCCGGTGATCATGCCGCGTGCGTATTCGTCCGCCTTGCGGGCGGTACGCTCGACCGGGGCGGGCAGCTTTTTGACAAACTTGCCCGCCAGTTCACGCAGTTCCATGAACTTGCGCGAGGACATGAGGCGCGAGAGATAGTTGGACATGGCCCCCACGGGGGGAGCGATGGACATTTCGTTGTCGTTGAGGATGACGATCAGCCGCTCCGCACCCGGCCCTGCCACGGCGGCGTTGTTCATGGCCTCATACGCCATGCCGGCGGAAATGGAGCCATCGCCGATGACCGCAATCACATTGCGCTCACGGTAGGCGGGGTCGTCCTCGGCGCGCAGGTGGTGGGCCACGGCCATGCCAAGCCCTGCGGAAATGGAGGTGGAGGAATGGGCCGCGCCAAACGGGTCGTATTCACTTTCGGCCCGGCGGGTAAAGCCGGACAGCCCGCCCGGCTGGCGCAGGGTGCGAATACGCTCGCGCCGCCCGGTCAGGATCTTGTGCGGGTAGGCCTGGTGGCCCACGTCCCAGATCACCCGGTCATCGGGCGTGTCAAACACCGCGTGCAGGGCCACGGTCAGTTCCACAACACCAAGGGACGCCCCAAGGTGCCCACCCGTGGTGGAAACCGCATCCACAGTCTCGGCCCGCAGTTCGTCCGCAAGCTGCTTGAGCTGCTCAACAGACAGGTTGCGCAGGTCCGCAGGAACACGAACACGGTCCAGTGCGGGAAAACGGCCCAGTGTGGGAATCGGTGACGCGCTGTTCT
>CALCDN010000195.1 GCA_937900755.1 uncultured Acetobacter sp.
CCACGGAACAGGCGCCCGCCCACCCGTGAGTGACGCGGAAGGTGGGGTGGAGCTTTTTTTGGAAATGCAGGCGGCCGAGCGCGCGGCTGCCCCCAATACCCTAGCCGCCTATCAGGCCGACCTCGACTCCTGCGCGCAGAGTCTTGCGCGTGTGGGGCTGAGCCTGCGCACGGCCAGCACCGAAGGGTTGCGCTGCTGGCTGGCGGACCTGTCCGCCCAGGGGCAGTCGCGCCGGACCGTGGCGCGCCGCCTGTCGTGCATAAGGCAGTTTTATCTGTTTTTGCTGCGTGAGGGGCTGCGGGCGGATAACCCGGCCGAGCACCTCGATTCGCCACGGGCGGCGCAGGCTCTGCCACGGTTCTTGTCCGAATCGGAAGTGCTGGCGCTGCTGGATGCCTGCGTAGAGCCGGAGAGCGCCTCCACCGCCAAAAAGCGGCGCGCACTGGTGGGGCGGGCGGCGCTGGAACTGCTGTACGCATCGGGGCTGCGTATTTCCGAACTGCTGGCGCTGCCCCGGCAGGCCCTGGCGGGGGACCAGCGTATGCTCAGCGTGCGCGGCAAGGGCGGGCGGGAGCGGCTTGTGCCCTTGTCTGGCAGCGCGCGTGCTGCCGCGCAGGCCCTTGTTGTGGCGGATGCGGGGCTGAACAGCCCTTACCTTTTCCCCGGCCGGGACCCCTCGCGCACCATGACCCGCCAGGCGTTTGACCGGATTTTGCATGATGTGGGGCTCAGGGCCGGGCTGGAGCCTGCGCGCCTGTCCCCGCATGTGCTTCGCCATTCCTTTGCCACCCACCTGCTCGCGCATGGGGCGGACCTGCGCGCGCTACAGATGCTGCTCGGCCATGCCGACATCGCCACAACCCAGATTTACACCCATGTACAGACCGAGCGATTGCGGCAGGTGGTGGCCCGGCATCACCCCCTTTCCACCCCCCAAAGTGGCGGTTTGGACGATTAAGGGCTAAAAAGCGCGCCCAGAACACATTTGGATGCACGAAGTGACTTGGCTTTGAGCGCCATTGTGCTATCGGCTTTGCTCATGCGTCAGTTCCTGGATTTTGAAAAGCCCGTCGCCGAACTTGAGAACAAGATCGACGAGCTGCGGCAGATGACCGACCCCGAAGGGGTCAATATAGAAGAAGAAACGGCCCGCCTTTCCGATAAGGCGGAAAAGCACCTGCGCGCGATCTACGCCAAGCTCACACCTTGGCAGAAAGTGCAGGTGGCCCGTCACGCCCAGCGTCCGCACACGCAGGACTATATTGGTCGGCTCATAACGGATTTTACGCCGTTGGCGGGCGACCGGCTGTTTGGCGATGACAAGGCCATTATTGGGGGCATTGGCCGTTTTGACGGTATGCCCGTGGTGGTCATCGGGACCGAGCGTGGCTCGGACCTGGAAACACGGCTCCAGCACAATTTTGGCATGGCCCGGCCGGAGGGCTACCGCAAGGCCCAGCGCCTGATGAAGATGGCTGGCCAGTTCAAGCTGCCGATTCTCACCTTTATCGATACCGCAGGCGCATGGCCCGGTATTGATGCGGAGCAGCGTGGGCAGGCCGAGGCCATCGCCCGTTCCATTGCCACCTGCTTTGATGCGCCCGTCCCCCTGATTGCCACGGTTATTGGCGAGGGTGGGTCTGGTGGTGCCGTGGCTCTGGGTGCGGGGGACCGGGTGCTTATGCTTGAGCACGCCATTTATTCCGTAATTTCGCCCGAGGCCTGCGCCTCCATTTTGTGGCGTGACCCCAAACAGGCCAGCACGGCGGCGGAAACCCTGCGCCTGACAGCGCAGGACCTCAAGCGCCTTGGCCTGATTGATCAGATCATTCCCGAACCCGTGGGGGGTGCCCAGCGCGACCCGGCCGCCGCCATGGATGCGGTGCGCGGTGTGTTGGGGGCCATGCTCAAGGACCTGCTGCCCCTCAGCCCCGAGCAGTTGAAGAGCCAGCGCCGCGAAAAGTTTTTGGCCATGGGGCGTGAGGCCCTGCACTAACCGCGTCGCACAAGCGCAGCCAGTGTTGTGGGCCGGTACTTTCCGGCCCGGTCAGGCAGGCGGTTCGCCCTCCAAGGGCGAGCCGCCTTTTGCGTTCAACAGGTCATGGATAGCCTGAGCCGCCTCGTTAACACGTTGAATATCCTGCCCTTTGGCCACAAGGGCCACGCCGTGGCGGCCATCGTCACGATGGAAGGGGTAGGAGCCAAGGTCCAGCTCCACAAACTGGTTTTGAATGGCCTCCAGCCCGTCAGCCAGGGCGCCTTCGCTCAGCAAGGTGGTGTGCCATGTGCGTGAAAAGACGGGTGCTCCCTTTTGCAGCAGGGGGGCCAGTTCCTCAAACATGGCACGCATGATGCGTGGCACCCCGGCCAGCACATGCACATTGCCCAGGCTAAAGCCTGGCGCAATGGATACGGGGTTGGCAATGGGGGTCGCCCCCCTGGGCAGCTTGGCCATGCGCTGGCGGGCCGAATTGAAATTTTCCGGCCCAAAACGCTCTTCCAGAACGGCAAAGGTGGGGGGGTGGATCTCCCATGGCACGCCAAAGGCCTCGGCCACGCAGGGCGATGTTATGTCGTCATGCGTCGGGCCAATGCCGCCGGTTGTAAAAACCTCGTCAAAGCGGGCGCGCAGTTCGGTTACGGTGTTGATAATTGTGGCCCGGATATCGGGGATAACGCGGATTTCGACCAGCGGAATACCCAGCTCCCCCAGCCGGAGGGCCAAAAACTGGATGTTGTCGTCCCGTGTGCGGCCAGAAAGGATTTCGTTACCAATAAGGATGAGTGCGGAAGTGCGGCGCATGACTCGGGTTTGACCTTTTGTTCTGGGCTTCTTGAATGAGCGGGAAGGATGGAGCGGAGTGTTTACGGGGTCAATGGTCGTAAAAATTACACTCAAGGGGGTGTCCAGCGCGTTTTTGCATTGACCGGGTGCTGTGCAATTCATAGCTTCCCGCGCATGTCAGACAGCCAAACAGCATCCGCTTCCGATCTCCCGCGCGCGTGGCCTTTTGAAGAGGCGCGCAAACTGGCCGATCATGTTGCAACACGTGGCAGCACAGGTGCCGATGAGCACCCGGCTCTGCTGGAAACCGGGTATGGCCCCTCGGGCCTGCCCCATATCGGCACTTTTGGTGAGGTTGCGCGCACGTCCTGGGTGCGGCAGGCCTACACCGCACTGACGGGCCGCCCATCGCGCCTGCTGGCTTTTTCGGACGACATGGACGCCCTGCGCAAGGTGCCCGATAACGTGCCCCAGCGCGACATGCTGCAAAAGTACATTGGCCAGCCGCTCTCCCGCGTGCCGGACCCGTTTGGCACGCACGAGTCGTTTGCTGCGCATAACAATGCCCGGCTGTGCGCGTTCCTGGACAGTTTTGGCTTTGAGTACGAGTTTGCGTCTTCCACCCGGTATTACACGTCTGGTCGGTTTGACGCCGCCTTGCTACGCGTGCTGGAAGTGCATGACCAGATTCTGGCCGTAATCCTGCCCACGCTGGGGCCGGACCGGCGTGCGACCTATTCCCCCGTGCTGCCGCTCCACCCGCGCACGGGTGAGGTCATGCAGGTAAAAATGGACGCCATTGATGCGGCCGCGGGCACCGTGCGCTGGACCGACCCCGCAACGGGCGAGGTGTTTGAAACACCCGTAACCGGTGGCCATGCCAAAATGCAGTGGAAGGCCGACTGGGCCATGCGCTGGTACGCGCTGGGTGTTGATTACGAAATGTCGGGCAAGGATCTGATCGATAGCGTGCGCCTGTCTGGGCGTATCTGCAAAATTCTGGGCGGCACACCGCCTGCGGGCCTGACATACGAACTGTTTTTGGATGAGCAGGGGCAGAAAATTTCCAAGTCCAAGGGCAATGGCCTATCGGTGGAGGAATGGTTGCGTTACGCCCCGCCCGAAAGTCTGGGCCAGTTCATGTTCAACCAGCCCCAGCGCGCCAAGCGGCTGTATTTTGACGTGATCCCCAAAACAGCGGACGACTACCTGACCCACGCGGATAAAGCGCGCGCGTTGCAGGCGGAAAACCCGGCGGGGAACGACCTGCGTGCGAATCCGGCGTGGTTTATCCACAAAGGCACAGTGCCCGAGGATGCGGGCAGCCCGGTGCCCTTTGGCATGCTGCTCAACCTGGCAAGCGTTGCCAACGCGGACACGCCCGAAGTGCTGTGGGGCTTTATCCGCCGTTATGACGCGGCTGTGTCGCCCCAGACGCACCCCATGCTGGCGGGGCTGGTCAAGCACGCAATCGCCTATTACGCGGACTTTGTGCGTCCGGCCAAAACCTTCCGTGCGCCAACGGACAAGGAACGCGCGGCACTGGTTGACTTGGCCGAAACCCTGCGCGGGTTTGAAGGGGAGGCGGCCGATGCCGCCACCTTGCAGAATCTGGTGTTCGAAATTGGCAAGCGGCATGGCTTTGAACCGCTGAGAAGCTGGTTTGGCTGCCTGTATGAAGTGCTGCTTGGGCAAAAGGAGGGGCCACGCTTTGGTGGGTTTGTCGCGCTGTATGGCGTGCTGGAGACCATTGCCCTGATTGACGCCGCCCTCCTGCGAGATACGCAGGTTTAAGCAGGGTTTGGCAGCATATGACGCAGACGGTCCAGCCCCCCAGCCAGCAGCCTGACCTCCACGCGGGGGAAAAAGGGTGGAAAAAAAGGCTGAGGCACCTGCCCCATCTGGTTGGGCTGCTGCTTATGGTGGCCGCCATTGTTGTGGTGCAGCACGAACTGCGGCACCTGAAAATGGCGGATATCCGGCTGGCCATGGAGGCTATTCCGGCCTCCCAGTTATGGGCAGCAGTTGGGTGTACGCTGCTTTCCTACTTCATCCTGTCTTTTTACGACCGGCTTGCGGCCATTCAGGTCGGGTATGGCCAACTGCCCTTCCGCAGGGCGGCCTTTGCGGCCTTCTGCTCTTATGTGCTGTCGCATAATCTTGGTTTTTCGGCGGTTTCGGGGGCGGCTGTCCGGTACCGGCTTTACCGGAACTGGGGCGTAAACGCCTTTGCCATTACGCAGATTATTGCCTTTTGCTCCGCGACCTACCTGCTGGGGGCCGCAGTACTGATTGGCGCTGTGCTTATTTTGGAGCCTTCGGTTCTGCCAGGGGTTGGCAACCGTGTGCCGCAAGGGGTGCTGGCCTGCCTTGGCGCGCTGCTGTGGCTGGCGGTGGCGGGGTATATCGGGCTGTCATTCTGGCTGCGCGAATTCCGGTTTCGCAAATGGGTGATCGCCCTGCCATCTCCGCGTATGGCCACCATGCAGACCGTGGTGGCCACGGCGGAGGTGGCGGCCACGGCCAGCATCGCCTTTGTGCTGCTCCCCAAGGGGTGTGGGGTGGATTTCGGGTCTTTTCTGGCTATTTACATCGCATCCTACACGGCGGGGCTGGTAGCCAGTGTTCCTGGTGGGTTGGGGGTGTTTGATGGCGCCATGCTGCTGGCTCTTGCCCCGTATATGCCCGCCCCTCAGATTTTGGGCATGGTGCTGATTTTCCGGCTTTTTTACTACATTATTCCCCTGTTCCTGGCCGGAATCATGTTTGCGGGGCATGAGCTTTTTTTGCGCGGGGATGCGGCCCTCGCCAAAAAGAAAAACCGGAACCATGGCAAGGATGCACAGCCTGTAAAGCGCAGGCCCAGCCAGGTCGTGCGCGAGAGCGAGGCCGCTTTTTCCGTGGCGGTGGCCACGGGCACCGTCACGCTGTGCGGGGTACTGCTGCTCTGCCTTGTGCTGATGGAGCCCGTGCCCAAGTTTTCCATGCTGCCCGAGACATTCGCCGGGCTTGTGCATGTGGGGGGGAACTACCTGCTCTCGCTCATGGGGGTTGCCCTTATCAGCCTGGGTATCGGTCTTTCGCAGCGGGTGACGCTGGCATGGCGCGGGGCCCTGGGCCTGCTGCTTTTGGCAACGGTCATGACCTTCCTGCGTGGAAACACCATTTTCGTGCCGTTCATGCTGGGCTTGTCCGCCCTGTTTATCGCGCCATTCCGTAACTGTTATTACCGCCGCGCCAAATTGCTGAGCGAACCCCTCTCGCTCTCCAATCTGTTGTGCCTGCTGCTGTTTTTCGGGTGCATTATCGCCCTGGCTACACGGAGTGCCGGGGCGGATAGTTGGTGGCAGCTCATGCTTGCATCTCCAGCGCATGGGGCCGTGCGCTGGACCGTGGCCCTTGCGGTGCTGCTTGCCCTGGTGGTGCTGGCACGGCTTATGTGGCCTGCCCGTATTTCCATCCAGCCATGGACGGAGGATATAGCGGAGCATTACCAGACGCTCGAGCATGCCTTGCCCGACATTGCGGACATGAAGCCCGAAGGGTTTGTGGAAGGGGAGGGGGGAGACGCGGTTATTCCCTTTATCTGCCGCGAAAACATGCTGATCGGGCTGGGTGATCCCGCAGGGGAGGAGGACGACAGCATCTCCGCCATCTGGCGTCTGCGCGACCTGGCCCTGCAACAGGGGTTGCGGCTGGCCTTCTGGCAGGTGGGGGGCAGCTTTGTCAGGATCTATAACGACATCGGGCTGAATGTGTGGCCCCTGGAGGATGGCAGCAATACCAACCTGTGTTATCCGCCGGGGGATATTGCTCTGGTGTCGCGTTTTGTAAAAACATATAAGGACAACAGGGACGTCGCAAGCGTGTCCCTCTGATCGGCTTTTGGGCTGGGAGTTGTTTTTCTGTTGGAGTTCTGGGCGGGGTTATGTCGGTTCATCTTCCCGAAGTTCTGCTAAGCGGCGGCATGGTCAGGACTGGGGTTTCTTCCTTTCTGCTTGCGTTCCCCGCACTGTTTTCCATTGTAAACCCGTTTGGCGCCGCCCTTATTTTTGCGCAGGCTTCCGCAGGCCGTTCCCAGCGGGAGATCATGGCGCTTGCGCGGCTGGTTTCTTTTTATTCCTTCATGCTGGTTATTGTCTCGCTCTGGCTGGGTGGGATTGTGCTGGCGTTTTTTGGCGTGACTGTTAACGCCCTGCGTGTCGCGGGGGGGCTGGTTGTGGCCGTGCGGGCCTGGGACCTGCTGCAAAGCCCCGAAAGCGTTGAAGCACAGAAGGAAAAGCAGGCGTTGCAGGGCGGGCGCACGGTCATGGCCCCCAACTGGGCGGATTCCGCGTTTTTTCCGCTGGCCATGCCATTTACCGTGGGGCCGGGCACCATTGCCGTGGCCATTGCCCTGGGCTCTGGCTGCCCATCGGGCCATTCATTCTGGGCCTATTCAGCGGGCACAACACTGGCGGCCATTTGCGTGGTGCTGAGTGTGTGGGCTGCCTATTCCAGCTCGGAAAAACTGGTGTCCATGCTGGGTGTAACCGGCACGCGCATTGTCAGCCGTATGGCGGCACTGGTCCTGCTGTGCATTGGCGTGCAAATTCTGGCTGCTGGTGTGCAGGGTTTTGCAACAGATATGTGGCATAACCTGCTCAAGGGCGCGCAGCACCCGGCCTGACCATATGGCGCCATGCCTCCCGAACGGAGCGGCATTGACCTGTTGAGGCGCCCCTCCTCCATGCCCTGACGGCAAAAGGAGGAGGGTGTCGGAATTATTCGGGCACCAGTTCACTCACCGTGGCTTCAAACGCGCCAAGGGCTGTTTTCAGCCTGTCCAGTTGCTGCTGTGCCTGTACGGCAAAGCCGTAAGGGGGAGCAATAACCAAAAGCCCCGCGCCATTGAGCGCATCGGGGTTGTGGGGGGGGCGCATCAGCAGTTCGGCAACCAGCACATTGCGGTGTCCGGCCTGTTCCACGCTGGTATGGAACTGGCGCACCGGTGTTCTGTGCTTGATGGGGTACCAGACCGCAACCATGCCCGCGCCAAAGCGGGTGTGAATACTCTGGAGGGCCTTGCCCAGCCGGTCGAACTCTCCGGGTTCTTCAAAGGGGGGGTCGATCAGCACAAGGCCGCGTCTGGCGGTTTTGGGGGGGAGCAGGGCGCGCCGGCGTTCATCCGCCTCGCGCTCGTGCACGGGGATGGTGGGCGGGCCTGGGCACAGCCGG
>CALCDN010000196.1 GCA_937900755.1 uncultured Acetobacter sp.
CACTTGTGTATAACAGACAGCCCCCGGGCCTCCCCCCCCCGGGCTCCTGTAGCCAGGGGGGTGGCACCCCGTTCTTTTGCATCCGGGGCTGCCACGCCTGTGTCTTCCACGCCCGACCTTTCCATGTCCGGCGCTGCTGCTTCTGAAAAACACACCTTCAAACCCCATGCCCGGCGCGCACGTCTGGTACGGGCCCATGGTGGGGCGCGGCATGGGGGGGGCAGTGTGGCCCAGCCTGTTTCGGGTGCTGTGGCTGGTGGGCACGGCCCGCGCCATGCGGGGTTGCATGCGGTGGCCATGCTGCTGGGGCCTGCGCGCGCCACGTCCGGGCATGGTGCTGGTGGGCCTGTGGGAGGGGCTGCGGGCGTGCTTGTGGCGGCACACCGGCCACAAGGCCCGCAGGGTGTGGGCCGTGCCCGCACCCCGCCGCGCCACGGCAGCCTTATGGCCAGTGTCTTGCAGTATGCGCCAGCAGGGCCCGCATCCCCGCCCTGTCCGCCGGAATACCTGCGGGCGACCGCCCAGGCCGTGGGTTTTGCCAGTGCCGTGGCCCCTATGCGGGTGGCCCCCACCCCCACGGTGCAGGCGCAGATTACGGTCAACGCCACGGGGGGGACGGCCAGAGCCATTGGCGATGAGCTTGAGCACCGGATGGACACGCTGCGCATGCAGGCGCGGCAGGCCAATATGGGGCAGTTCTAGGCTTTTTGTGCGATGTGTGCGGGCGGGGTGTGGCATGGCTATTCAGCAGGGGGGAAACTGGTTTATGGTTTGTCCCATGCGTCTGTTACTGGCTTTTGTTGCATGCTGTCTTGTGGCCGCTCCCGCCCTGGCGGAAGAGGAGCGGTGCAATGCGTTCGGGGTCAACGCCCAGTTGCCGGTGCTGACCAGCACCCGGCTGGAACAGGGGACTGCCCTGCTGTGCAACCGTGGCTACGCAGCCCTTGTGTCCACCGTGTCGCACGGGCCGTTATGGGCGGCGGAGCACCTGCGCGCGGAGGATCTGGTGGCCGCGGCCAAACTGCCCCGCACCGGCCATTTCTACGCCGATCCCCGCTGGCCCAATGGTTCCGAACTGAGCGATTACAGGCACGCAAAACCCTACGACCGGGGGCACATGGCCCCCAGTGGCGACCAGCCAACCCCCCAGGCCCAGGCCCAGACCTATGCCCTGTCCAATATTGTGCCGCAGGCCGCGGTGCTGAACAAGGGCATATGGGCGCGCATGGAGCGCAGGGTGCGCCTGCTGGCCCGGCGCGAGGGCGAGTTGTATGTGGTGACCGGCCCCACTTTTCACCAGCGTCCCATTGCAACACAGGGGCATGACCATGTGTATGTGCCCAGTTCGGTCTGGAAGGCGGTTTACGCTCCCAAACGCAACAGGGCTGGGGTGTATGTGTGCAAGAACCGCCCCGTTCACCCCCATTGCGACCAGGTGAGTGTGCAGACCCTCATCCGCAATGCGGGCGTGGACCCGTTCCCCGCCGTGTCCGACCAGGTCAAGGCGCAGGCGTGGCGGCTGCCCTCACCCTAGGTTGCGCCCTCTACCCTTGGTGCATGCGCAAGAACAGGCGGTCCTTCGGGCCGCTTTTTTTGTGCGCCGCTCCAGCTTGCGTGTGGGCCACACGGCCGCGCGGGGCTGCCTCCGACACAGATATTTTTTCAAGGATGGAGTTCGCCATCATGCCTTTGCTTCCCATCAGCCTTCCCTCCGTGTGGGATATTCCCGTGGCGGCCGGGGTGCCTGCCCTGTTGGGGCAGTCGGCCGGGGCGGGGGTTTCGGCCTCGGCCTCCACCATTGTCGCCTCCATGCTTGACGCCGCCATTTTGGCGCAGGCGGAGCGGCAGTGGGGCATTTTTACATCAGATAACAAGCCGGTCCTTACCTCGGGGCATGTGCGCGCCCTTGGGGTGCAAAGCCAGTGCCGCATTGCCAGCGCCCCGCTGGAGGACGGGTCCTTCCTCTCCTACAACAAGGTGCGGGTGCCGGGGCTGTATGAGGTGGAAATGCTGTGCGACGGCTCCAGCATGGAGCTGGGGAGTGCCAGCGCCCTGGGTGACCTGCTGGGCGCGTTTGGCATGCCCGGCCTGTCTGGCGCGTTGCAGACGCGCGCCCTGTTTGTGGCAGCACTGGACGCGCTGGTGGCCGACCTTGGCCTTTACCACATTGTCATGCCCGAGGCGGTTTACGCCAATGTGAATGTAACGGGCTACCGCATCCGGCGCGAGGCCCGGCAGGGAGTGAGCATGCTGCTGGCCGAACTGAGCGTGCAGGAGGTGCGGCTGGGGGCGAGTGCTACACTTGCGGGCACGGCCTGTCCACAGGGGCAGGCCGTGCGCAATGGCGGGTATGTGCAGGCCCTTGCCACCAACCTTGATGGCGCGGGGTACCAGTAATGGCGGTTGTTATTCCTCTGGCCGCCGTGGCGTACCAGAGCCTGCGTGTGCCGCTTGCGGGCCATGCGGTCAGGCTGGACCTGCAACAGCGCGCCACCGGCCTGTATGCCGCCGTATGGGTGGATGACGTGCCGGTTCTGGCGGGCGCGCTGTGCCAGGACCGCACATGGCTTGTGCGCCAAAGTGCGAGCACCCTGCCCGGAGACATGGGCTTTGCCGATACGCAAGGCACGCAGGACCCCGATTACACCGGGCTGGGCAGCCGGTTCGTGCTTGTTTACGTGCAGGACAGCGAAGGGTGAGCCTGCGCACGGCGGTGGTGTGAGGTGGCGGTGTGGCGTGGGCGTCATCGGGAAAGGCGTACGAATGAGAGTGCGGGTAAGCGTACGGATAAGCGCACGAATGGGTGCATGGAGTGGGTGTGCAACGGCGTGCGGCATGGTGCGTAAAACGGGGGGCAGAGTACAGTGCAGACGACAGTGTCGAACGGGGCGCAGAATACGGCGCAGGCAGATGCAGGGCCAGCCTGCCTGGCCAACCGGCAGGTGGATGTGGTGTTCACCATGGCGCAGGACGGGTTTGGCCCCGCCGGGGCGGACACAATAACCCTGAGTGGCTACCGCCTGCGTTGCCAGATTGTCAGCACCGGGTTGGAGAGCGGCATGGCCTGCGCCTTGCGGATGGAAGGGCTGGCCCAGCCACTGCTCAACCGTCTTTCGCTCATGCAGGCGGGCATGGTGGCGCAAACACGCAATACGGTTACCATTCTGGCGGGAAATGGCGCGGGGCAGGGTGTGAACACCAGGTCCGTTGTGTTTTCAGGCGGTGTGGTCGAGGCTTTTGTGGACTACGCCAACAGCCCGGACGTGGCGTTTGAGCTGCGCGCGCTGTCTGGCGCATTGCCCGCGGCCATGCCGGTTGCTCCCACATCGTTCGGGGGGGATGTGGCGGTGGCCACGGTCATGCAGGTGCTGGCCGCCAAGGCGGGGCTGGAGTTCGCCAATTATGGCGTGCAGACCCTGCTGCGCGGTGGGGTGTATTACAAGGGCTCCGTGGCCGAGCAGGTGGATGCCTGCGCGCGGGCGGCCCGGATTTCCTACCAGATCGGGGTTGGGGTGCTGGCCATATGGCCCGCGGGCATGGTGGCGCAGGCGGACGGGCTGGCGCATGATGTTTCGGTCGCCACGGGGCTGGTGGGCTACCCCAGCTACAGCCAGTATGGGGTGTCCTTCCTGAGTGTGTTCAACCCCGCCATCCGCTTCCGCGATACGGTGCGGGTGCAAACGGGCACGCCAGCGCAGGGTGCTTCGGGCGGGTCGGCTGCCACGGCCCGGACCACGGCTCCCCAGGCCACGGCCAGCCAGGGGGGAGGCGCACAATCCCCCACGCAGACGGTCGCCGCACTCCCCGCCAGTGGGGTGTGGGTTGTGCAGAACGTGCGCCACGACCTGCAAACCGAACAGCCCGATGGGCCATGGTTCACAACAGTGGAGGCGGCAAGGCCAGACTTTGCCGGACAGGCTTTTGCAAGATAAACTGCTGGGCTCCCTGCGGGCCGAGGACGGGGCAAGTGCGTTTAACGCCACCAATGCGGCCATTCGCCGGGTGCTGGCCATGCTGGGGGCCACGGCCCTTGTGCAGGTGCGCGCGGTGCGTGGCGTGGGGCTGGAGCCTGTGGGCATGGTGGATGTACAACCCATGGTGCACCAGCAAGATGGCGCGGGCCGCACCACGCCGCACGGCATTATTTACAATGTGCCCTACCTGCGCCTGCAAGGGGGGCGGCGCGCGCTAATCTGCGACCCGGCGGTGGGGGATGTCGGGGCCATTATTGTGTGCGGGCGTGACATTGCCAGCGTAAAGGCCACGGGCCAGCCATCGGCCCCCGGTTCCTACCGCCAGCATGATTACGCGGATTCCCTGTATATTGGCGGGTTTTTGAACGCCGCTCCCCAGGAATACGCAGGCTGGGTGGGGGAGGATTTTGTGCTCACCACCACCGGGCGTTTTGTGGTCAACGCCAGCCAGTGCCAGATCAACTGCGCCGTGCAGGTGCAAGGCGGGGTGAGTGCGGGGGGCGATGTGCGTGCGGGCCAGATCAGCCTGCAAGGCCACACCCATGCGGGCGTGCAGCCCGGGTCGGGCACAACAGGTGCTCCGCAATAGGCGGAAACAAAGAGAACAGAACAGAAATTTTTCCATGACAAACCGCCCCGTTGGGCGGTTTTTTTGTTGTTGAGGTGCCATGAATACCCTGCTGCTTGACCGCACGACATGGGACATCCTGCCCGATGCCAGCGGCAACATGGCCGTGGCGTCAGGCTCGTACGCCATATGCCAGAATGTTGCTTCCGCCATAAGGGTTTTTTCGGGTGAGTGTTACTACAACACCGCATCCGGCCTGCCGTACCGCCAGCATATTCTGGCCCATGCGCAGGCGGCCTCTGTTTTTCGCATGCAGGTGGCGCAGGCGGCCGGTGGTGTGGCCGGTGTTGCCGCCGCCCAGTGTGTGTTGACCGGGATTTCCGCAAACCGCCAGTTGTCTGGCTATGTTCTTGTATCCACCACGTTGGGAGATGTGCACAATGTCGGGTTCTAACACCGTGGGGACTACGTCCGTGCCCGCCCCCACCATGACCGATGCAGGCTTTGTAGCCCCGGCGGAGAGCGATATTCTGGCCGGTGTTCTGGCGGACATGAACGCAGCCTTTGGCAATGTGCTCAATACCGACCTGTCCACCCCGCAGGGCCAGCTTGCCATGTCGCTCACCGCCATTGTGGGCGATGCGTATGACCAGATGCTGGCCCTGTTCAATGGCGTGGACCCCGAGCGCGCCTGGGGCCGTATGCAGGACGCCATTGGCAACCTGTATTTTATCACCCGCAAGCCCGCGACCGCCACGGTGGTCACCTGCCAGTGCGTGGGGGCGGCGGGCACTGTTGTGCCCCAGGGCACGCTGGTGCAGGACGGAAGTGCGAACACCTACGCAGCCGATGGCTCCATAACACTGGACGCCACGGGGGCTGGGGAGGGGACTTTTTCCTGCACGCTCACGGGGGCGGTGGAGTGCCCGCCGCGCAGTATTGGCGTGTACCAGTCGGTTGTGGGGCTGACCAGCGTGACCCACGCCGCAGCGGGTGTAACCGGTGTGGCGGTGGAGGGGCGGCAGGCGTTTGAATTGCGCCGCCAGCAGACTGTAGCGCACAACGCCATGGGTCCGCTGGATGCGCTTGCGGGGGAGGTTTTGTCCGTCCCCGGCGTGAGCGATGTGTACGTCACTGAGAACAGTGCTGCCGAGCCTGTTACCACAGGCGGGGTAACCCTGCCCCCGCACAGCCTGTATGTGTGCGTCAATGGGGGGGTGGATGCGGATGTAGCCCTTGCCATCGTGCGTAAAAAACCCCCCGGCTGCGCAAGTGTGGGCACAAGCACCGTGGTGGTGGTGGACCCCAACGCGGCCTATGCAAAACAGCCCGAATACACCGTGCAGTTTACGCGCGCGCAGCCAGTGCCGGTGTACGTGGCGGTCGTGCTTTCCGCAGGGGTGGACGTGCCCTCCACGGCCATGGGGGATGTGCAGGCCGCCATTGTGGCGGGGTTTGCGGGGGCAACCGGTGCGCAGCGCGTGCCCATTGGCGGCACCGTGTACGCCAGCAGTTTTTACACCAGTGTGGGTGCTGTGGGAACTTGGGTTAAAATTGTTGGTGTTACCGTGGGTTTTTCGGCACAGCCAACAGGCTCCACTGTGCAGTTGAACAGTGACCAGATCCCCGTTGTCTCCACGGCCACAATCAGCGTGCAGGTGGTCTGATGCAAGGCGTGCAACAGACTTTTTTGTCCCAGTACGCCACAGCGCCGCGCATGCAGGCGCTGGTCGCGGGCTGGAACCAGATGCTGGACCCCAGCCCCCTTATTGACCAGTGGTACCAGCAGGTGTGGAACGTGCGAACAGCACAGGGCTACGGGCTGGACGTATGGGGGCGCATTGTTGGCGTCTCGCGCGTGCTCAGCCTTTCTGCCCAGTCCTATCTGGGGTTTTGCGAAGCCTCGGACCTGACGGAGGAAGGCTTTGGCAGCACGCCCTGGTACCAGGGCGTGGACGCAACCAACAACTATCGCCTTTCCGATGATGGCTACCGCCAGCTTATCTACGCCCGGGCACTGGCCAATATTGCCGGTGGCTCGGTGTTGGAGATCAACCAGATTCTCATGACCGTGTTCGCAGGCCAGGGCGACGCCTATGTGCGCGACAACGGGGATATGAGCATGACCTACGTGTTCAGGTTCGTGCCCACCCCCGTGCAGGTCAGCATTATCCAGAACAGTGGCGTTCTGCCCCGCCCCGCGGGTGTTTCCGTTTCCTACTCAATCCAGAGTGACTGACCATGAAAAGCACAGATGATCGCAAGCTGTTTGGCACGCCCATAGGGTCGGCGGCGGCTGCGGGCAATATTGCGGCCATTCCGCAAACGCAGGCGAGCGCGGGTGATGGCACGGCCTCCGTGGCCCTTGGCTTCCCGCCCGAAACATTTGTTGCGCGCGCGGCCGGTGGCGAGCCCCCGCGCGGGCAGGACATGAACGGCCTGCTCAACCTGCTCTCCTCGGCCATGCAGGTGTTGCAGGCGGGGTTTGTCGGCCCGTTTGACACAGGTTTTGCCCAGTCCATTGGCGGGTATCCGGCGGGGGCCATTGTCGCGGGTGTAACCCCTGGCGCGTTCTGGGTGAGCACGGCGGATGCCAACGTCTCCACCCCCGGTGCGTCTGGTGCTACGTGGCAGTCCCTGTTCAATGGCTATGCAACACAGGCATGGGCCAATGGCCAGTTTTTGCAGCTTGCCCTTGCCACGGCCCAGAGTGTTACCGGCCCGGTGGCCTTTGGCAGCGGTGTTACCGTCCAGAATGCCACACTCCCCCAGAACCCGGTCCCGTTGGGGCAAGTGCAGGCGATGGGGTTTATCGGTGCTGCTTTTCTGGGCGTGACCGTCCTTACGTCCAGCGCCACGTTTACGCACCAGACGGCCACAAAGTGGCTGCATATCCGGGCCTGTGGCGCAGGGGGCGGTGGTGGCGGAGTGCCAGGAACCAACAGCGGCAATCAGGCATCCGCAGGAGGCGGCCAGTGCGGGCAGTATATCGACATCTGGGTACCCGCCGTGAGTTTTGGCACGGCCCCGTTCCCTATCACTATTGGCGCGGGCGGCCCTGGCGGGGCAGGTACCACGCCGTCAACCAACGGGGTCAGTGGTGGCAATACCGTAATCGGGTCATTGGTCACCCTGCTTGGTGGCGCAGGCGGAACCGCTGGGCAATGGGGGGCAGGACAAGCCATATATTTTTCAAACCATGAGTTTTCTGTCCCCATTCCCAGTTTGGGGACTATTATTTCCGCGCTGCCGCGCGGGACAGGCCCCGGATTGTCTTTTGTATTGGGAACCTCAGGGAGCCAGTCAAAAGGAGGAGATGGCGGGAGCACGCCCCTGGGGTCAGGTGGGCCTGGGGCCATTTCCAACCAGGTTATCGCCTCGGGCATGACGGGAGGAGAGGGGGGGAGTGCGGTTGGATATGGCG
>CALCDN010000197.1 GCA_937900755.1 uncultured Acetobacter sp.
GCCCCCACCACCGGCCCGGCCAACCTGCTGGGCGCGCCTTACGCGGAGTACGAGACCGTACGCACCGCCGAGGCCTTGCAAAAATGGGTCAGCACCGCGCAGGAGGCGGGAATCTGCGCGGTGGATACGGAAACAGACGGGCTGGACCCGCTGGCCGCCACCATGCTGGGCTTCTCGCTCGCCACGGCACCGGGCCGGGCCTGCTACGTGCCCCTGCGCCATGAAGGTACGCTGGAAGCGCCAACCGGCGAGCAGCTCACCCCCACCCAGGCGCTGGACCTGCTGCGCCCCCTGCTGGCCGATCGCTCCGTACTCAAGGTCTTCCAGAACGCCAAGTTCGACCTGCTCGTGCTCGACCATGCCGGCATGGACCACGCCGCCATCGCCCCGGTGGATGACACGATGCTGATCTCCTACAGCCAGTCAGCCGGGCTGCATGGGCAGGGCATGGACGAACTTGCGGCCCTGCACCTCAACCACACGCCCATCCCCTACACCGCCATGACCGGCACGGGCCGCAACCGAATCCCCTTTGCGCAGGTCCCGGTGGAAAAAGCCACCACCTACGCCGCCGAGGACGCGGACGTAACCCTGCGCCTGTGGCATGTGCTGCGCCCCACCTTGCGCACCAACAAGGCGCTGGCCCTGTACGAGCAGGTGGAGCGCCCGCTGGTGCAGGTGCTGGCCGCCATGGAAAAATGCGGCATTGCGGTGGACCGCGCGGAACTGGCCCGCCTTTCCGCCGATTTTGAAAGCCGCATGAAAAACATGGAACAGGGCATTTACGCCGCCGCTGGCCGGGAGTTCAACATTGCCTCCCCCCGCCAGCTGGGCGAAATCCTGTTTGACGAAATGGGGCTCAAGGGGGGCAAGCGCGGCAAGGCGGGTGCGTGGAGCACGGATTCCTCCGTCTTGCAGGACCTAGCCGACCAGGGCCACGACCTGCCGGTGCGCGTGCTGGAATGGCGCCAGCTCGCCAAGCTCAAATCCACCTACACGGACGCCCTGCTCAAGCAGACCAGCAAGGAAAGCCGGGTCCATACCTCGTTCCAGATGGCCATCACCACGACAGGCCGCCTGTCCTCCTCCGACCCGAACTTGCAGAACATTCCTGTCCGCACGGAGGAAGGCACGCGCATCCGTCAGGCGTTTGTGGCCCCTGCGGGGCGCAAGCTCATCTCGGCCGACTATTCCCAGATCGAGTTGCGCCTGCTCGCCGATGTCGCCAATATTCCCACCCTGCGCGAAGCCTTTGAACTGGGGCAGGACATTCACGCCCGCACCGCGTCCGAGGTGTTCAACGTCCCGCTCGAAGGCATGGACGCCCTGACCCGCCGCCGCGCCAAGGCCATTAACTTTGGTATTATCTACGGTATTTCCGCCTTTGGCCTGGGCAAGCAACTAGGGATTCCCGCAGGGGAGGCCAAAAGCTACATAGACGCCTATTTTGCCCGCTACCCCGGTATTCGGGACTATATGGAGCAGATCAAGGCCGAAGCCCGCGCCAACGGCTATGTGATGACTACCTTTGGCAGGCGCTGCTACGTGCCCGGTATTCATGAAAAAAGTGCGGTCCGCCGCCAGTACGCGGAAAGGCAGGCCATTAACGCCCCCCTGCAGGGCGGGGCTGCGGACATTATCAAACGCGCCATGGTGCGCCTGCCTGACGCACTGGAGACCGCCGGGCTGCACAGCGCGCGCATGCTGCTCCAGGTCCATGACGAACTTCTGTTCGAGGTGGATGACGCACAGGCGCAGGCCGTGGCGGAAAAAGCCAAAACAATTATGGAAGCGGCGGCACAGCTGAGCGTGCCGCTGGTGGTAGAAACAGGCATAGCCCAGAACTGGGCGGAGGCACACTGACCCATGACACCAGCAGGAAAACGCATCACCCTGATTAGTGTGGGAATTCTGGCCCTTGCCGGGGCTGGCGGCTTTTTGGCCACCAACCTGGCACTCAGGCACAGCATTACCCTGAATTCCTACGGTAACCCGGTGGGCGGCTCCTTCCGCCTGATGGATGCGACCACGGGCACCATGACGGACAAAAGCTTTCAGGGCCGGTGGATGCTGGTCCTGTTCGGGGCCACCCATTGCGCGGAGGACGCCTGCACCCCCGCGCTGCGCGCCATGTCCGCCGCCATGGACGAGGTTGATCCGGGCAAGCGCAAAATGGTTATCATCTTCGTCAGCCTCGACCCCGACCGTGACGACGCCGAACGCCTGCGCCAGTATGGCGAGGGCATAAGCCCACGGGTGGTGGCAGGCACCGCCGCCCCCTTCGCACTGGCCGACCTTGCACGGGAATACCATGCACCGGTTGAAAAAACGAGCGACCCGGAATGGGACTATGCCATGCGCATGTCCCCGCATTTTGTTGTCATGGACCCGCAAACACACTACCGTGGCACCATAGAGGCCAATACAGACCAACAGGGCATGGCAGCCAGCCTGCGCCAGATCATGGCGGCGGACGCCCCCACCCCGTAGGCGTTTTTGCCTGACCATCCGTTTTATGTTCCAGCAGGTCTGTTACATACCCCCATGCCGCTGCTTCCATCCTCCGTCAGTGCTCCGGTGCGCTTTTATACCTCCCTGCTGGTAACGGGGGGCGTTTTTGCGGTGCTGGACGCGGGCTCCTGCGTCCTGCGCCATACCCTGCCCGATGGCCCAGGGCGCAGGCGCATGGCCCGGCGCTGGCTGTGCGCCATGGCGCGGCTGGCCGTGGGGTACCTGCACAGGGCAGGTATCCTGGACTGCGACATGACCGAACTCGCAGCCATTGCCCAGCGCCCGAACCTTGTGCTGGTGGCCAACCATCCCTCCCGGCTGGACTGCCTCCTTCTGGCCTCCGCCCTGCCCCACATGGTGTGCGTGACCAAAGCCTCCATTTGGGAACGTGGCGTGCTGGGCAGCACATTACGCACGGCAGGATACGTGCGGCACGATACATTGCTCAGGATTATTGGCCCCGCCTCGCAGGCCTTGCAGGAAAACTGCCAGCTTTTACTGTTCCCCGAAGGCACACGCTCACGCGCGGGCGCTGAACCAGGGCCCATACAACCCGGTTTTGCCGCCATTGCCCAGCGAACACGTGCTGATGTGCAGGTTGTGCTGATAGAAACACCATCACCCTACCTGTCGCAGGGGTGGTCGTTTTTAAAGCGTCCGCCCCTGCCCATGCG
The DNA here is from genome assembly GCA_937900755.1 of uncultured Acetobacter sp. GTDB lineage: Bacteria > Pseudomonadota > Alphaproteobacteria > Acetobacterales > Acetobacteraceae > Acetobacter. The sequence goes on from CALCDN010000197.1 coordinate 3,186, forward strand.
CTACCGCATAAAACTTGGACCGGGCTTTTCCGCCCCCAAACGCGACGAGGCCAGCGGGCGGGCCTTGATCGAGGCGGTTGAGAACCGCCTCAGGTCCTCCCTGCAAGGCAGGGAGGACCTTGACCACTCCTAGTAGATTTCAGGAACGATCATGTTTTCGGGGGTGGGCAGGCGTTCGTAATCCGCATGGTGCACACGCGGGGGTAGTGCGACCTCGGGGTGGGACACCGACTGATAGGGCACCTGCTTCAGAAGGTGGTCGATGCAGTTCAGGCGTGCACGCTTCTTGTCCACAGCCTGCACGACCCACCACGGGACTTCAGGAATACTGGAGCGTTCGAGCATGGTTTCCTTGGCTTTTGTATAAGCCTCCCACCGGCGACGGCTCTCAAGGTCCATCGGGCTGAGTTTCCACTGCTTGAGCGGGTCTTCAATCCGGGCACGGAAGCGGGCTTCCTGCTCATCATCGGTGATGGAGAACCAGTATTTTACAACCTGGATGCCGCTGCGCACCAGCATGCGCTCGAATTCGGGCACGGACCGGAAGAATTCTTCATATTCCTCATCCGTGCAGAACCCCATGACCCGCTCCACGCCGGCCCGGTTGTACCAGCTCCGGTCAAACAGAACGATCTCGCCTGCCGCGGGGAGTTGGGCCACGTAACGCTGGAAGTACCACTGCGTTTTTTCACGGTCGGTCGGGGCAGGCAGTGCGGCTACACGGCAGATACGCGGGTTAAGGCGCTGGGTAATGCGTTTGATGGCGCCCCCCTTGCCTGCCGCATCACGCCCTTCGAACAGCACAACCAGACGATGGCCCGTATCCTTCACCCAATCCTGCAGGCGTACCAGTTCACCTTGCAGGCGCACCAGTTCGCTAAAATAGGTCTGGCGGAAGCTGCGGTCAGCCGGGGAAGATTCCCCCCCCAGGCCTTCATCCTGCAATTCGAGTTCGATCTCTTCATCCAGATCGTCAATGATCTCCTGCCGCATGCGTTCGCGTTCACGTTCGGCGGCAGAAAGGCTGTTCACATTGGCATCAGACATGATCTTGCCTTCGCAGTTTGGAAAAAAACAGGGTCTGGCGGGGCACACCGCCACGCCAGACCGGATGTTTTAGAAAATGTGGCGGAACACCACGTAAAGCACGCCGCTGATCAGCATGGCGGCAGGCAGGGTGGTAATCCATGCCATGCCCATGGCGCGCAGTGTGCCCCACTGCAACCCGCCACCACCGGCGGCCATGGTGCCAGCCACACCGCTGGAGAGGATATGCGTCGTGGAAACCGGCAGGCCATACCCTTCGGCCAGGCCAATGGTGCCCATGGCGACAAATTCGGCTGACGCGCCCTGGGCGTAGGTCAGGTGGGTTTTGCCAATTTTTTCGCCCACGGTCACCACAATGCGCTTCCAGCCAACCATGGTGCCCAGGCCTAGGGCCAGCGCCACGGAAATTTTAACCCACACGGGAATGAAGCGCGTGCCCGCGTTAAGCTGCTTCATGAACTTGCCCAGTTCGCCATCTTCCTCGGCGGTGAAGGAGGGAGCCTTGCCCATGTTGTGAATGGCTTCGGAGACCAGATACATGTCAGTACGCACGTTCGGCACGGACGCTGCGGGAATTTCGTGCAAGGAGTGGTAACCGCTCACCGCCTGCGCGATGTCAGCCGACAGAACGGACAGGGCGGCATACACCTCGGGCCGGGCAACGGACTTGCCGCGCAGGGCATCGGGTACCTGAGTGCGGGCTTCTTCGGCCGTGGGCTGCTTGAGCATCGGCTGGGCATGGGTGTCAAACACATGGGATGCCTGCTGGGCGGTTTCCACAAAGCCGGGCATCATGCTGTCGGGCATGGCGCGGTTCAGGGCGTAGGCGGTGGGGGCGGCACCGATCAGGATCAGCATGATCAGGCCCATGCCCTTCTGCCCGTCATTGCTGCCGTGGAAGAAGGACACACCCGTGCAGGTGCCAATCAACAGGCCACGGATCCACATCGGGGGCGGTGCGTCACCTTCTGGCGCGCGGTAGAGAGCGGCATTGCGCACGACAACGCGCAGAACCATGAACAGGCCCGCAGCCAGAATGAAGCCACACAGGGGGCTGAACAGCAGGGCGGAGAAAACCTTTTTAACCTGCATCCAGTCCACGCCATACAGCGCGCTGCCCGAGGGAGACATAAGCTGGTTTGCAAAACCCACACCCAGAATGGAGCCAACCAGCGCGTGGGACGAACTGTTGGGAATACCAAGCGCCCATGTTGCCAGGTTCCACACAATGGCGGACAGCAGCAGGGCAAAGATCATGGCATGGCCGGCACCGCTGCCAACCTGAAGGATCAACTCGACGGGGAGCAGCGTCACAACACTGTAGGCCACGGCCCCCGAGGATGTGAGAACCCCAAGCAGGTTCCACATACCAGACCAGACCACCGCCACCAGCGGGGGCAGGCTGTTGGTGTAGATAACGGTTGCGACCGCATTGGCCGTATCGTGAAAACCGTTCACGAATTCAAAACCCAGAGCAATAAGCAACGCCAGAGCCAGCAGGGCGAAGGCCCCGGTTGCTATGCCACTGGTGCCAACAGCGTGCAGGTCAGCCAGCACGCTGTAACCAACAAACGCCAGAGCTGCTGCAATCACTCCCAAAAAGAACATGCGGAAAGCCTGATGCTCTCCCTTAAGCATATTCGGACGTCCCCCAACCGGAGAACTCAGCATTGTATCTGACATAAAAGCACCCTGCGCAGAAAAAGATTGGCGCAGGATAAAACTCTTTTTACTAAAGGTTGCGTTAAGATATTATGAAAGAAAAAGTCTTTTTACATCAATTCCCTAATTCAAAACCCCTGAGTATTGATACATTACTGAAACAACTTTAGCGCTCGTCCTGGCTGACCCATTTTGTTTCCTGCGGTGGCTGCCACGTGGCCAGCCCGTCCAGCAGGGCGGTGGGGTCACGGGCAACGCGCAGCATGGTCCTGTGCACGGGTTTGAGAAATCCCTCTTCCACCACATGGTCCAAAAACGTGCCCAGCGTGCTGTAAAACCCGTTCACGTTCAGCACCCCACACGGTTTGGCGTGGTTGCCAAGCTGCGTCCATGTCCACACCTCAAACAACTCCTCCAATGTGCCAATTCCACCGGGCAGGGCGACAAAGGCATCGGACAAATCCGCCATAAGGGCTTTGCGTTCATGCATGGAGCCCACAATCCGCAGGTCTTCCAGGCCATTATGGGCCACTTCGCGCGCCACCAGTGCTTGTGGAATAACCCCTGTCACCTGCCCGCCACCGGCAAGCACGGCATTGGCCACCGCCCCCATGAGCCCGACCGAGGCCCCACCATAAACCAGCCCTATGCCACGCCGGGCCATAAGCTGGCCAAGCTGTTCGGCGGCCTGCAGGTAGGCACTCCCCCGCCCCGAACTTGAACCGCAAAATACACAGATCCGGCGCATGGCCAACACTCCCTCACAACTTGTTGGCGCTGCGTGCCAGCATACCACTTTGCCGCACCACACCCCAAAGCGCTCCCCCTCGCCCTTGCGTGGAGGTGGAACACACAACTTTGTTGGTTTTTTTCATACCCCAATTACGGGGGCAACCCTTTCCAAACCGCAATAAGTGGGAGTAGCCTACCCCCATCCTGCACAAAGGTGCTTGATATAACACAATAACTTTTCGCCAACGCCCGTTATGGACGCCAAAACAAGAACAATAAAAACAGAAAGATAACCAGCGTGCTTCCCTCTACAGCTCCCCTTTCCAGTTCACATCAGCGGTTCCTTTATCTTCAGGTTCTGGTGGCCGTGGCGGCAGGTATTCTTGTCGGCGCCCTGTTCCCCTCTGTTGCAACACTGCTCAAACCGTTGGGTGACGGGTTTGTCAAACTGATTAAAATGGTGATCGCGCCGGTTATTTTCCTAACCGTCAGCACCGGCATCGCAGGCATGGCGGACCTGAAGCAGACAGGCCGCGTGGCGGGCAAGGCCATGCTGTATTTTTTATGTTTTTCAACCCTTGCGCTGGCCTTAGGCATGGTGGTGGCCAATATTGCGCGCCCTGGTGCGGGCATGCACATCCACCCCCAAAGCCTGGACAGCGCCTCGGTCGAGCAGTTTGTACAGGCCGCCCACGGCCACTCCTTTACCGATTTTCTGCTCCAGATCATTCCCTCCACCACGGCGGGGGCCTTTACCTCGGGCGAGATTTTGCAGGTGCTGCTGGTGGCCATTCTGTTTGGCATAAGCATGGCGCAAATGGGCCAGGCGGGGGAGAGCGTGCTCAACCTCTTCCGCAGCCTGACGGAAATGGTGTTTGGCGTGGTGCGGCTGGTTATGTACCTCGCCCCCGTTGGGGCATTTGGCGCCATGGCGTTTACGGTGGGCAAGTTCGGCCTTGGCTCCATTGTGCATCTGCTGGGGCTGGTGCTGACCTTTTACTTTACCGCAGGTATGTTTGTGCTGGTCATTCTGGGCATTGTCGCGCGTCTGGCGGGGTTCAGTATTCTGCGGTTGCTGATTTTTCTCAAGGAGGAGCTGCTGATCGTCCTGGGTACCAGCTCATCCGAATCCGCCCTGCCCGGCCTTATCCGAAAGCTCGAACAGGCCGGGTGCAAGCCGGGCATTGTGGGGCTGGTGGTGCCCATGGGCTATTCCTTCAACCTTGATGGCACCAACATCTACATGACCCTTGCCGCCCTGTTTATTGCGCAGGCAACGGATGTACACCTGGGTTTTGGCGAACAGCTTGCGCTGCTGCTTGTCGCCATGGTCAGTTCCAAGG
>CALCDN010000198.1 GCA_937900755.1 uncultured Acetobacter sp.
TATTTACGGGGCCTTGCGCGGGCGGGCCATCGCGGGGATCGGGGGCAATGCGGAGGCGCGCATTTTCACGCGCAACCTTGCCGCCGAACTTGTGGCTATTGACGGATTTTACGCCACGGCGGAAGAAATGGATGCACAATGCACGGGCAAACCCACCCAGGTTCTGCTGGCGGGTGAAACGCTGCTCTTCAAAAACCTGCCCTGATGCGGGTTTATACAAACCATGCTACAAAAACCGTGTTAATGTCACATTATAAGTTTCATTTTCCCGTACAGATTGTAATGTCTCACCCAGATTGCGCCGTGGCATAAAGCTTGCGGCTTTACCGGCTTACAAAGGAAGAGGAAGACTGATGGCAAAGGTTCTGGTCGTCACGTCAGGCAAGGGGGGTGTCGGCAAGACCACCACCACCGCAGCGCTCGGGGCCGCACTGGCCAAGGCGGGCCAGAGCGTGGTTCTGGTTGATTTTGACGTTGGTCTGCGTAACCTCGACCTTGTCATGGGGGCCGAACGCCGGGTGGTGTTTGACCTTATCAACGTCATTCAGGGCGATGCCAACCTTGCCCAGGCCCTGATCAAGGACAAGCGGGTGGACACGCTCTCCCTCCTCCCCGCCTCCCAGACACGCGACAAGGACGCGCTGACGCCAGAAGGCGTGGCCAAGGTTATTGCCGACCTGAGCGAAAAATTTGACTGGGTCATCTGCGACAGCCCCGCAGGCATTGAGCGTGGCGCGCAAATGGCCATGCACCATGCCGACATGGCCGTGATCGTGACCAACCCCGAAGTGTCCTCCGTGCGTGACAGCGACCGTATTATCGGCATGCTGGACAGCACGACGGAAAAAGCCAAGGCCGGTGAGAAAATGGAGAAGTTCCTCCTGATCACCCGCTACGACCCGCAGCGCGCCGCACGGGGCGACATGCTGGGCACGGATGACGTGCTGGATATTCTGTCCATTCCGCTACTGGGCATTATTCCCGAAAGCCCGGACGTGCTCAAGGCGTCCAACGTGGGCGCGCCCGTAACCATTGCAGAACCGGACAGCGCGCCAGCCCGCGCCTACACCGAAGCCGCACGCCGCCTGATGGGAGAGAAGGTGGAGGTCACCATTCCCACGGAACGCAAAGGCCTGTTTGACTGGCTGTTTAAACGGAGAGTCGCATGACATTTCTCTCCAGCATTTTCAAGCGCCGCTCATCGGCACCGGTTGCCCGCGATCGGTTACAGATCCTGCTGGCGCACGAACGCATTGCCGTTGGTGACGGCAAGGATGACCTGCTGGCCAAACTGCACCGCGAGATTATGGAAGTGATCAAGCGGCATGTGGCGGTCGATCAGGACAAGGTCCAGATTAAAATGGACCGGGGTGCGCAATGTTCAGTGCTGGAAATTGATGTTGAGGTTCCCGGCCTGACCGACAGGCCCGAAAACGCCAAAAAAGACTGACCCGCCACCAAAAAAGGCGGCCCCGGTGTGTGGGGCCGCCTTTGGTACTTACGGTTAAAAGCCAACGCCCTGCTCTGGCCATGCTACATGGCCGAACAGGGCGTTTTTTATGACCACACTCCAAAAAAACCTAGTCGGGCAAAAGGGGTTCGAGCCATTCCTTGGCCTGCATGAAGTCCCTTTTCAAGGCCCTGACCGCCGCATCCGCGTCCCCGGCCCGGAAGGCTTCGAGCAATTGCAGATGTGGATGATCGGGATTGGCCGGGCTGATTGTAGGCAAGCCATTGGCTGCGGCATAGATAGGCCCCATGCGGGTCCATAATCCGCGGATCAGCCCCACGGTCACGGACAGTCTGGAAAAACCTGCCCCGGTACTGTGAAAATACACATTGGTAATGGCGGTTGCATGCGGCTCGCCCGCGGCATAGGCGGCGACAAAGGCTTTATGCTTTTCTTCCAGAACCGTAATCTGTTCGGGGGTGATATGGCTGGCCAGGTCACGGGTCACCCGCTCTTCCAGCACTTCACGCACGCCATGAATATCCAGGAACACGGAGCGTGACGTCAGGGGCACGCAGGCCGTGTTCCGTTCATCCAGCGCCAGCGCCTGCTCGGACACAAGGCGCAGCAGCGCCTCGCGCACAGGGGTGGGGCTTAACCCCAGAGACGCCGCCAGCGGCCGCAGAACCAGGCGCTCCCCCCCCTGATAGCGGCAATAGATCAGTTGGTCCCGGATCTGTTGATAGGCATACGCTGCCAGAGCGCCCCGTCCTTCGGGCCGGCTCTCACCCTGCGCTGGTATGGTTGTTGTCTTAATTGTCATTGCGCATGTGCCATTTGCCTGTTCAGAAACTGGCTGTAGAGACCATTCTGCCGTTCAAGTTGCGCAGGAGAGCCGTCCTCAGCAATTCTGCCATCCTGCATAACAACGATTCTGTCAAAATTTCGCAAGGTGGACAGGCGGTGCGCCACGGCAATAACCGTGCGCCCGACCATAAGGCGGTCAAGGGCACGCTGCACGTGTTCCTCGCTTTCCGTATCCAGCGCGCTGGTTGCCTCGTCCAGCACCAGAATGGGCGCATTGCGCAAAAATGCACGCGCAATGGCTATACGCTGGCGCTGCCCGCCCGAGAGCTTGACCCCCCGGTCGCCCACGATAGTTTCGAACCCGTTGGAGAGCGCATCAATGAAGGTGGCGCATCCGGCAGCGGAGGCCGCGGCCCGCACGGCCTCGTCACTCGCATCGGGGCGGCCGTAGCGGATGTTCTCCATAACACTGCGGTGCAGGAGGGAGACATCCTGCGGCACAACGGACAGGCACGCCCGCAAGGCGTCATCCGTCAGGTCCCGGATGTCCTGCCCGTCTATGAGTATGGAGCCCGACTGCACAAAGCGCATGCGCTGCAACAGGGCCAGCACGGTGCTTTTGCCTGACCCCGAACGCCCGACCAGCCCCACGCGGCTGCCCGCGGCCATGTGCAGGTTAAAATGCGCCAGAACAGGCGCACCACCGGGGTAGGCAAAGGTTACATCGCCAAAGCGTACATCGCCGCGCACCGGGCTGGGCAGGTCAGCGGCAACCTGCGGGTCGGGCATGTCATGCGGGACCAGCAGGGAGGACAGCACCTCGGACAGGCGCGCATTGTGCTGAATGGTTTCCACCAGCGCCAACGCCAGGTCCCGCGTGCCGTGCAGAATGGCAAAGCCAAGCGTTATCACCATGACCACCTGCCCCACGCTGGCCTGCTGCCACTGCCATAGCAGCACTGCCCAGACCAGCAGGCCCGTGGTCAGCACGGCGGTCATGCCCGCATGGATCATGCGCAGCTGCTCCATGTAGCGCAAGGATTTGAGCCGCTCACCCATTTCCCGCTCCGTCAGGACGTTAAAGCGCTGGCGCTCACGGTTACGCATGCCAAAGGCGCGCACAAGGGCGATATTGCCCATAACATCCAGTGTTTCGCCTTCCAGCCCGGCGGCGGCCACCGCGTAGTGCCCATGCAGGCGACGGCCCTTGAGGGCAAGGCGGAACATGACCAGGCACAGCCCGCCAGCCAGCAGCACGGTGGCACCCCCCATGGTCCAACTGACCGACAGCATGAGCGCTACGGAAAGCAGCACGTTCAGGCTGGGAGGAATCACGTTCCATGCCAGCATGTTCTCGATGGTAAAGCTGACATTCCCCGCCGTTGCTATGCGCGCGGCAAGGGATGCGGGCATGCGGTCGGCGAAGTAGGCCGGGGAATGGCCGGTTAAAAACCGGAACAGGTCCTGGCGTATATCGCCCGTGACCGCCACAAACGTGCGGGCGGCAAACCAGCCCGCAATACGCCAGCATATGTTGTCCGCCACGATCAGCCCGACCAGCACGCCCACGGCCGCCCATACGGACGCCACGACAGAGGCGCCACCGTGGCTGGTCATCAGGTCCACCAGATGGCGAATACCGTAAGAGGACAGCACAATGCAGCTTATGGCCCCCGCCACGGCGCCAAACACCAGCGCATGCCCCAGCAGGCGCGCGCGCATGTAGCGCAGCAAAAAACTGACCGGCCTGCCCGCATACCGGGGCAGCACCTCATCAGGCACGGTCACATGGGACGTTACAGGCCTGTCCCCCACGGCCCTGTTCTGTTGATCGTCCACCCGTACGCCCCTGCCTCTTCCGCGCCAAAAGTCCGCCTGTCCCTGCGGCCACCATGGCCGACAGGCACCCTGTTCCATAACAGGGCTTTTACAGGAGACGACTTTGCCTCCACAATACGTGTCTTCTGGCATTCCCCAAACCCGCTTCGGCACACGCCAACACTCCGGCGGCTCCATGGGGCTTGCCCGCGCACGCCCCAAAAGCGGCCGGAAGCCTTTGTTATAACGATAAAGATTGCGTGATATACCGCGAGACCAAACAACCGGGGCTCACCTGTTTTTCAACTTTCAGTCCGCGTCTTTGCGCAAGAAGCATGCAGCCATGGCTCATCTCCAAATAGAATTTTTTACCCTCTACATATACTAAACTTTATATAAATCCCTGAAATTATTACACTATTTTAACAGAAACATGCTGGAATACCCAAATAGCAAGCCGTATCTGGGGCGTTAGCTATGTGCAAAACGCATATCAAATAAGTAAAATCCGTATTGTGCAGGTAAGGTAAACGTCACCTCGCTCCCATCATCCACATATTGACGACAGCAAGCCTTGGCTTCCACAAAGAGCAAGAGAATTCAAGGGAGTACACATTTCATGGCATCGGGAAAAAAGGCACTGCTTGCTACTGTCATGGCTGCATCAGTTGCCGGGATGCCGCAAATGCTCCCCACCGCAGCCCACGCGGATGACTACGCGGACCTGCTGGATGTTCTGCGCGCCAAGGGCAGCCTGACCCGCCATGAATATGACACGCTTTTGGCCAAGCATGTCCACCATGCTGCCCTTGCGGCCGAACCCCATGCAGCACATGCGGGCCATGTGGCCGCTGGCAGCGCCCGCACGGCCGTGGCCCACGCGGGCCATGGCGCGCAGGCCGGTTATGAACCGGGCATCAGCTTTGACCCCGGCGCAGGTGAAAACGATGTGTCCATGCGTGCCGAGGATGCCGCCACCCGGGCGGAAGCCAGCGCGCGTTCCGCGCAGGAAGCGGCCAGTGCCCTGAACAATGGCAGTTTTGTACGTGTTGCCAAATATGTGCCGGGCAAGGGGCTGACCTTCAAGGCCGGGCCGATCGACATCAACCTTTCAGGCTTTGTGAACGGTTTTTACTCCTATAACAGCCCCGCTGGCGGTCGCCCCGTGGCGGGTGGGGTTTCCTCGGGTTCCTCGGGCTTTGACTCATCATCGGTCAGGAACGGGCTGCTCCCCGCCGGGTTCATTCTCAAAATGAACACCGTACAGCAAGGAATGGATATTTCGGCCGTTCTGGGCATGTACCCGGGGCTGGACAACGCCAACCCAAGTGCCTTCAACGCCAACTCCGGCGGCAGCCCCGTGGGCCTTGGCACGGCGGGGATCGACCTTCGTCAGGTTTTCATGACCTTCGGCAACAAGGACATTGGCACGTTCAAGGTTGGTCGTGACCTGGCCCTGTTCGCCAGCGACGCCATCATGAACGATGCAACCCTGCTCAGCGTTGGCTCCACGGGCAGCAACTCGGCACCAGGTAACACCTCGCTTGGTCGTATTGGCGTGGGCTACGTGTACGCGGACTGGATTCCGCAGATTTCCTACACCACCCCCAAACTTGGCGGGCTCCAGGGGTCTATTGGCATTTTCCAGCCGCTGGATGAATTCGGATACGCAGACGCCACCAACCCGACTGCCGGCGCCAGCGCTTACTCCGCCGGAGCCACGCAGCACTCCTCGCCCATGGTGCAGGGCCGTGCGGTCTATGACTTCTCGGTCTCCGACCTGCAGGTCCATATCTGGGCCAGCTTCCTCATCCAGCATATGCAGGGGCTGACCAACGCGCGCTACGGCCTGACGGCCGAGGACCACAAGGGCACCACGGCGGAAGCGGGAGACATTGGCACCAAGCTGACCTACGGCCCGCTTGAAGGCGTTGCCTACTACTATCGTGGCAGCGGGCTGGGCACGACGGGCCTGTTCTTTGATGGCGTTGCCGCCAATGGCCGCAAGCGTAGCTCGGAAGGGTATTACGTGCAGGGTGCCTACCACATTACCAAAAAATTCCGCCTGGTTGGCAGCTACGGGGTGAGCAACCTGTACCTGGCCGGGGGAGAGGACCTAGCTGCTGAAAGTAATGCAGGCACCGCCGGGCTGGTCCGCCGCAACCAGTCCGAAGTGGGGGCCGCCTACTACCAGATGACCGACTGGCTGACCGTTATCGGCGAATACTCCCACACCTCATCCGCAGCGCACGGCGGAAACAAGGAAAGCGACAACACCGCATCTGGCGGTGTCATGCTGATGTTCTAGGTCGGAACAGAACCGTTTGTAAGATTTCTTTTATAACCAAGGATTACAAACGGGACTGTTGCCTCTGGCATCGCAGAGGTAGATAACCGACATTATGACAGTCCGCTCCCTTCTCCCGTGGCCCACGCGCCACCTTTTGACGCTGGACCGTTATGTGCTGCACCAGTTGCTTGTAGCACTTGCGGCCACAACGGGGGGGCTGGCCGCACTTATCTGGCTTATGCAGTCATTGCATTTTGTTTCGCTGGTTGTGGACCGCGGGCTTTCCCTTCGCGTCTTCATCAGCCTGACCGGCCTGCTGGTGCCGTCCTTTGTGGCGGTTGTCATGCCGATTACCACCTTCATTGTCTGCCTGTTCATTTACATGCGCCTGGCCAGCGACCGTGAGCTTACGGTCATGCAGGCCTCCGGCCAGTCCCCCCTTGCGCTGGCCCGCCCTGGCCTGGTCTGCGCCATTTTGTCCGCATTGACCGTGTTCGTACTCAATATGTGGATTGTGCCGTCCTCGTACCACGCGTTCCGCCAGTACGAGTTGCAGATCAGGAACAAGATGGCCGCCTTCATGCTCCAAGATGGCGTTTTTACAAAAATCTCCAGCACCATGACCGTGTATATCCGCTCCCGCGACCAGAACGGAATCCTGTGGGGCATCATGGTCGAGGATGACAGGCAATCCGACAACCACGCCACAATTCTGGCCAACCGCGGCAATATGGTCATTGTCAATGACATCCCCCGCGTGGTGCTTTATGATGGGTCCCGCCAAGTTATTGACCGCAAGACGGGCCGGTTGAACATGCTTGTTTTCAAACAGGATTCCATGGACTTATCAACCGCGCGCCAGGAAAACCAGCGCGTCCGTGATTCGGCGGAAATGTCCCTGGCCGAACTGCTCTCCCCTGACCCGAACGAAGTGGTGGCACGGGACAGGGGCAAGTTCATGGTGGAAGGCTGGCGGCGCCTGACATCCCCCCTGACATGCTTCTCCTTTGCCATGGTCGGCCTGTTTGCCGTGCTAAACGGGGCGTTCTCCCGGCATGGCAGCATCATGCGCCCGTTAATGGCCGTACTGGTCATTGTGGGGCTTTTGGCCATGACACTGCTGTTGCAAAACATGGCCGGACGCCACGTCAGGCTTATTCCCCTTATGCCGCTCCTTGCCATTCTGCCCGGGCTGGTCTGCTCGTACCTGCTGTTCGCGCGCGAAATAAAAGCCTCTCTGCGCTTGCGCCGACAGGCATGAGGGGACGCGCAGACCCATGATGGTTGCCTTTACCCTCTCGCGCTATATCGCGCGGCAGTTCATGCTGTCCGTGCTGGCCATGATCGGCTCGCTCACGGCTATTGTCTGCCTGTTCGACTTTATCGACTTGGTGCGCAGGGTCGCTACCCGCCCCGATGTGTCCACCAATATCGTGACCGAAATCGCCGGGTTGCACGTCCCCTATTTTGCCGTGGAAATTCTGCCATTTGGCATTTTGCTGGGCGGCATTGTGTGCTTCTGGCGCCTGACCCGCTCATCCGAACTGATTGTGGCACGGGCTGCGGGTATTTCGGCGTGGCAGTTCCTTGCCGCTCCCCTTGCCTGCGCCATTCTTATCGGCACGGTTACAACCTGCATGGTCTCCCCCCTTTCCTCGGCCATGTACCGTCGGGCGGAAGAGTTGGACCAGCAGTACCTACGCTCCGATGGCGGGCCGCTCAGCCTCTCGGGCGGGTCCTTGTGGCTGCGGCAGGTGGATACGGAGTATGACCCGCACGGCGTTGCCATGCTGCACGCCAGTGGCGTGCAGGTGGAACAGGGACAGTTGCATATTCACGACATCAGCGTCTTTCAACTGGACCATGCCAACCGGCTGATTATGCGAATCGAGGCGCCAAACGGATACCTGAAAACCCGGGAATGGAAGCTGGAAGACGCCTCCGTGGTAAAGCCCAACAGTATCCTGCGCCCTGTGGGTACACTCACGCTGCCAACAGACCTGACCTTTGAACGGGTGCAGGAAAGCTTTGCCTCACCCGACACGTTTTCCGTGTGGACATTGCCGGGTTTTATAAGCCAGCTGGAACATTCAGGTTTTTCATCCATCCGGCAC
>CALCDN010000199.1 GCA_937900755.1 uncultured Acetobacter sp.
TACGAGATCGCTCAGTGTCTCGTGGGCTCGGAGATGTGTATAAGAGACAGCCTCGTACGCATGGGCGGCCAGGTCCTCATCCTTTGTACGCAGGGCGTTGTACAGGTCGATATTCCCCTTGATGAACGAAGGCCGAAAAATCCGAATCGCACCAAAGTCCAGCAGGTTCAGCCCGCCATCCTCACGCATGGTAAAATTGCCCATATGCGGGTCACCATGCACCACGCCATACTGGTAGAGCGGCACATACCAGCCCCGGAACAGGGCGCGGGCGATCTTTTTTTTCTGCTCCTCGCTCAGCCCGGCCTTGATAGCGGCGTTGAGGTTCTGGCCCACCACCCATTCCATGGTCAGCAGGCGACGGGTGCTGAGTTCGTCCACCGGCAGCGGCACCGTAACGTCCGGGCAGTCGCGCAAAATGGCGTGGTAGAGGCGCATGTTGGCCGCCTCGCGCCGGTAATCCAGCTCCTCGCGCAGGCGTTCGGCCAGTTCCTCCACAACATCGTCCTGCCGAATGGCGTTATCGAGCTTGTGGTACACGCCAATGGCCATGCGGAACTGCTTGAGGTCCGCCTCCACCGCCGAGTTCATGTCCGGGTACTGGAGCTTGCAGGCAACACGGCGGCCGTCGGCCAGAATGGCCTGGTGCACCTGCCCAAGGCTTGCCGCGGCCGCTGCCTCCTTGCCAAAGGCGCGGAAGTTCTTCTCCCATCCCGCCCCCAGCTCCGCCGTCATGCGGCGGCGCACGAAGTTCCAGCCCATGGGTGGCGCATTGGACTGGAGCTGGGCCAGTTCCTCGGCATATTCCTCGGGCAGGGCGCCGGGGATGGTGGCCAGCAGCTGGGCTGCCTTCATCAACGGGCCCTTAAGCCCGCCCAGAACGGATTTAAGGTCTTCCGCATGGGTTACCCCCCCTGTGCGGATACCCATTTTGTGCCCGGCCATGCGTGCTGCAATGCCCCCCACCGTGCCGGTGGTCTGCACCATACGCCGCAATTCCCCGAACATGCCGGAGTTATCAAGGTCGCGCGCCATGCTCAGCCCTGCTCCAACTGGTCAATAAAGCCCGAAATCACATCCAGCCCCTTGCGCCAGAAACCGGGGTCGGAGGCATCCAGCCCGAAGGGGGCCAGTAGTTCCTTGTGGCGCAATGTACCACCGGCCTCCAGCATGGCGATGTATTTGTCCTGGAAACCCGGAGCCCCTTCGCTGAACACCTTGTACAGCGCGTTGACCAGACAATCGCCAAACGCGTAGGCGTACACATAGAAGGGCGAGTGGATGAAGTGCGGAATATACGCCCAGAACACATCATATTCGGGGGTGAAGTCAAAGGCCGGGCCAAGGCTCTCGGTCTGGACAGAACGCCAGATTTCGCCAATCCGTTCTGGCAGGAGCTCGCCTTTTTTGCGCTCGTCATGCACGCGGGTTTCAAACTCGTAGAACGCAATCTGGCGCACCACGGTGTTGAGCATGTCCTCCACCTTGCCAGCCAGCAGCAGGCGGCGGCGGGCGGGGTCTTTTTCCGCGTCCAGCAGGGACTGGAAGGTCAGCATCTCGCCAAACACACTGGCGGTCTCGGCCAGTGTGAGCGGGGTGTCGGACATGAGGTAGCCCTGCTTTGCGGCCATAACCTGATGCACGCCATGCCCAAGCTCGTGCGCCAGCGTCATC
>CALCDN010000200.1 GCA_937900755.1 uncultured Acetobacter sp.
GGCATACCATTATCGAAGGGGCGGTGGAGCTGTGGGAGGATGGAATGATCCCGCTCTCGCTGCTGGTGCTGTTTGCGAGTGTGATGGTGCCCGTGCTCAAGATTTTCGGGTTGCTGTTCATGCTTTTCACCACGTGGCGGCGCTCGGGGCGCTGGCTGGTCACGCGCACCAGGCTTTACCGCGTGATTGATGTGATCGGCCGGTGGTCCATGATTGATGTGTTCATGGTTTCCATTCTGGTGGCCATGGTCCGTTTTAACAGCATGGCCAGCATTACGGCCAATGGGGGCATGGTCTGCTTTGCCGCCGTTGTGGTGCTGACCATTTTTGCGGTGCACGCCTTTGACCCCCGCGTGATGTGGGATGTCGTGGGGGACAATGACGCGCCACAGGATTGCGGCTTTGCCGGTCGGGGGGCACTCGCACCCGCGCCACAGGTTACTGCCGCGTATTTGAACACTATGGAGCCGGACAGCGCGTGAACGACAGGCACAATTCTCCAAGACATGGTGAAAGTGACAATCAGGATGCGCTGGTGCGCAGGATCCGGTTTTCCATTATCTGGGTCATTCCCATTGTTTCGGTGCTGATCGCGGGCTTTCTGGTCTGGCGCAGCTTCATGGATAACGGGCCTGAAATTACCGTTGTCTTTGATACAGCCGATGGCCTGACCAGTGGCCAGACGCAGGTTAAAAACAAGTCCGTGGTGCTGGGGACGGTACAGAACATCTCCCTCACCTCCGATCTGCGCCATGTGCGTGTGCTCATTCGCATGAACAAGGGCACCAACGACATGCTGACCGACAAGGCCCGGTTCTGGGTGGTGCGCCCGCGCATTAACGGGGCCAGCATTACCGGGCTGGAAACGCTCATGTCGGGTGCGTACATAGCCTTTGACCCCGGACTGGACGAAAACGGCCATACATCCGGCCAGCACATGGACCAGTTCGAGGGGCTGGAGGCGCCACCGGGCATGCGCTCGGACCAGCCGGGGCAGACCTACACGCTGGTGGCCAACAACATTGGCTCCATCGGGCAGGGGGCTCCGGTTTTTTTCCGCGATGTGGATGTGGGCGAAGTGCTGGGCTACACCATGCCGCCAGGTGGGCGTGGGCCGGTGCTGATCCAGATTTTTGTCAAGGAACCCTACGACCATTACCTGAGTGGCAGCACACGCTTTTGGAACGTCTCCGGTGTCAAGGTGGGCTTTGGGGCTGGTGGGCTCAAGGTGCAGTTGCAGTCCTTGCAGGCGCTGTTTTCCGGTGGGGTGGCCTTTGGCCTGCCCCCGCTTGAGGAGGGCAAGCCCCAGCGGGACCTGCCCATGGCCGCGGCCAACACGGTGTTCAAACTCTATGAGAGCGAGGAGGACGCCCAGAACGCGGGCTACCATGAGCGCGTGGCCCTTGCCACGTACCTGACCTCCTCCGTCAAGGGGCTGGCTCCGGGGGCCGTGGTCAGCATGTTTGGTATCCAGGTGGGCAACGTGACCAGCGTCAAACTGGACATGACCTCCACCCCCGGCCACCCGCGCGTGCGTATTGGCATGGAAATCCAGCCCGAACGTGTGATGACCTCCAAGGAACTGTCGCATGAGGAGGTAACGGACATGCTGCGCACATTGGTGGCCAACGGCCTGCGCGCCTCCACCGACAGTGCAAGCCTGCTAACGGGCGAGGGCCTGATTTCGCTCAACTTTGTCAAGAACGCGGGCAAGGCCGCGATCAGCATGGAAGGGACAACCCTTGTCATTCCCGGCCAGCCGGGGGGCATGGGCGGAATTATGGAATCGCTGTCCACCCTGACCGACCGTCTGGCGTCCATGCCGTTCGAGCAGATCGGCACCAACGCCAACAACCTGCTGGCCCACGCGGACGAAACACTGACCAGCCCCGATGTCAAACAGGCGCTGGTCAGTCTGCGCGTGTCCATGCAGCACGTGCAGGACCTGACGCAGGACCTGCAAAAGGGCCTTGGCCCGCTCAGCCAGCGCCTGCCCGCCATGGCCGAGCAGCTCGACCAGATGCTCCACAACGCCAACCGCCTGCTGGCCAGTTACGGTGGCGACAGCGACTTCAAGCGCAACCTCCAGGCAATGGTTATCCAGCTTGGGCAGACCGCGCGCTCGCTGCGCTTCCTGTCCGACTTCCTGACCAACCACCCCTCCGCGCTCATATCGGGACGATAAGATCATGGCTCGCGTTAAACCTTACGGACTGGCTGGGGCTGGTCTTTCCCGCCGCAATGTTCTGGTCGGCGGGGCCTCGCTGGGGCTGCTGGCGGTCACACTTGCGGGGTGCGCCAGCGGTGGGGCATCGCTTTACACACTGGCGGTTGCGCCGGGGCAGCCGCAGGCCGGTGGGCCACGCTTTGTGGAGGTACGCCTGCCCAGCATAGCCTCCGGCCTGGACCGGGACCGCATTGTCACGGCCGATAGCGGCTACCGGCTGAGCGTATCGGCCACCGATGCGTGGAGCGATTCCCTCGCCGCCCAGATCGGCCACGCGCTGGCGGGTGATCTGGCGCAGCGCCTGCCCGGTACGGGCGTGTTTGTGGAAAATGACGCAGCGGCAGCGGACCCGCAGGCCTATGTGGATCTCTCGGTCAGCCGGTTTTCCGCCGGACCTTCGGGCAATGTGGAACTGGACGCCATGCTCAGTGTCCAGCCAGCGGCTGCGGGTGCGCCGTATGGGCAGGGCACGCTCCAGCGCATCAGCCTCAGTGGAGCACCTGGTGGGAGCACCATGGCCATGGTGCAGGGGCTCAGCCAGTTGCTGGGCCAACTGGCGGATGTGGCGGCCCGGCAGATCCGCCTGCTCCCGCCTGATACGCCCAACGCCACGGCTGCCGCCGCCGCGCAGGATGCCGCCCAGTCCGCAACACAGGCACACCCCAGATAAAGGGTGTGCCACTGTTTAAAGAAAAATATAGGAATTCCGGCATTTAAATCGACAATACCACGCATGATATGCATAAATCAGACGATATTGGGCTTTTGGATAAGCCAATAAAGGATTGAAAAATGCAGGAATGGTATCAAAACTTAACAAAAGCACAAAAAATACTTCTCTATACGGCTTCTGTCGTGTTGTGCTTTGCCGGTGGTATTGGGTTTATACCTCTGGTTTTCCTTCTGTATTTGAAATTCGGATCATCAGGGCCTAAAAAATAAAATCTGGCCATAGCCGCCGGTCCGTGCCCAGGGCGTAGGGCAGAGCACGGCCTGTGCCATGCCCGCATAAGGCCCGCCCGTGCCCAGGCCGGGTCTTTTTTTGGTGATGGCTTTTTTTTGTTATTGCACTACGCTCGCCCCGTTTCTCATCACACGCGGGAGGTCCTCATGGCGGATATTACAGGTAAGGTGGCGCTGGTTACTGGTGGCGGGCAGGGTATTGGCCGTGGCATAGCCCTGCGGCTGGCCCGGGATGGCGCGGACATCGCTCTGGTGGACATCCGCGAGGATCGTCTGGAGGGTGTTGTCAAGGAAGTGGAGGCCCTGGGCCGCAAGGCGACCAGCTTTGTTGCCGACATAGGGGACCGCGCGCAGGTGGGGGCCGCCATTGACCATGCGGAGGCCACGCTGGGCAGTTTTGACATTATGGTCAACAATGCGGGCATTGCCCAGATCAAGCCGCTGGCGGATGTCACGCCAGAGGAAATCCAGCGTATCTACCGCATTAACGTGGAAGGCACCCTGTGGGGCATCCAGCTTGCCGCCGCCAAGTTTATTGCGCGCAAGAGCCGCGGCAAGATCATCAACGCCTGCTCCATTGCCGGGCACGAGGGCTATGCCCTGCTGGGGGTTTATTCCTCCACCAAGTTTGCGGTGCGCGGGCTTACGCAGGCCGCCGCCAAGGAATATGCCTGCCACGGCATTAACGTAAACGCCTACTGCCCCGGCGTTGTGGGCACGGACATGTGGGTGGAAATTGACAAGGAATTCGCCAGCCTGACGGGTGCGCCCGTGGGCGAGACCTACAAGAAGTTCGTGGATGGCATCGCCCTGGGCCGCGCGGAAACACCCGACGATGTGGCCTGCCTTGTCTCGTGGTTTGCTGGCCCCGATTCTGATTACGTGACTGGCCAGTCGATCCTGATTGATGGGGGCATGGTGTACCGCTAAGACGCAGCACCTGATCCCGGTTACAGAAAACCCCGCCAGAGGATGCCTCTGGCGGGGTTTTTTATCCTGTGCCTCCCACGAAGCCGGAGCCGGAGCCGGAGCCGGATGGCCGGGCCTCAGGCCGAGCCGGGGCCATATTCGGCGTCGTGGTCCACCAGGGCTATGGGGTATTCGCCGGTAAAGCAGGCATCGCAATAGGTGGAGCGGCTGGCCTTGCGGCTTTCATGCCCCATGGCGCGGTACAGCCCGTCGAGCGAGATAAAGGCCAGGCTGTCCACGCCAATCAGTTCGGCCATTTTTTTCAGGTCGTTCTGGGCTGCCAGCAGCTTGGAGCGCTCGGGTGTGTCGATCCCGTAAAAGCAGGAGTGCTTGGTGGGGGGGGAGGAAATGCGCATGTGCACTTCACTCGCCCCGGCCGCGCGCACCATGTCCACGATCTTGCGCGAGGTGGTGCCACGCACAATGGAGTCGTCCACCAGAATAACGCGCTTGCCGTCCAGGATGGGGCGGTTGGGCGAGTGCTTCATCTTAACGCCCAGATGCCGGATCTGGTCGGTGGGTTCGATAAAGGTGCGGCCCACGTAGTGGTTGCGGATGATCCCCAGTTCGAAGGGAATACCGCTGGCCTCCGCGAAGCCAATGGCCGAGGGCACGCCGGAGTCGGGCACGGGGACGACCACATCGGCCTCCACACCGCTCTCATGGGCCAGTTCGCGCCCGATTTCCTTGCGCACGCCATAGACTGGCAGCCCTTCAAGTACTGAGTCCGGGCGGGCGAAGTAGATGTATTCGAAAACGCAGAAATGCGGCTGCGTATCCCCAAACGGGCGCAGGGAGCGCACGCCATCATCATTGATGATAACCAGCTCGCCCGGCTCCACATCGCGCACGAATTCCGCACCGATAATGTCCAGCCCGCAGGTTTCGGACGCCAGGACCCACGCCCCTTCCTTGCCGCCTTCGCCGGGGAGCTTGCCCAGCACCAGCGGGCGCACGCCCATGGGGTCCCGCACGCCAATGAGCGCATCTTGCGAGAGCACGACAAGCGAATACGCCCCCGTAACCCGCTTGAGCGCGTCTATCAGCCGATCTTCCACCGTGGCGTAGAGCGATATGGCGATCAGGTGGACGAACACTTCCGTATCCGTGGTGGACTGGAACAGGCAGCCACGGCGGATCAGCTCACGGCGCAGGGTGTCGGCGTTGGTCAGGTTGCCGTTATGCGCCACGGCCAGGCCGCCAAAGGCGAATTCGGCAAACAGGGGCTGCACGTTGCGCAGCAGTGTTGCCCCCGTAGTGGCGTAGCGGTTGTGGCCAATGGCGCGTGTGCCGGTCAGGGTGGCCATCACGCGCGAATCACTGAACACATCGCCGACAAGGCCCAGCCCACGGTGGGAGTTGAAGCGGTCCTGGGCCGGGTCGAAGGAGACAATGCCCGCCGCTTCCTGCCCACGGTGCTGGAGCGCATGCAGGCCAAGGGTTGTGAGCGTGGCCGCGTCCTTGGCGTTCCAGATGCCAAAGACGGCACATTCCTCTTGCAGGTGGTCCTCGTCCGCACGGACAGGATCGGGGAGGGAAACGGATGGCGTGGAATGGGGGTGCATAAGCGCGCAGGGCCTCCGCAAATGGCTGGTACTGGCCGTATGGGGATTACAAGGTGGCGTCATGACCTGTTGGAGGCTTTGGCGCAACCCCTTTTGCGTCAAATTCAGCCAGATAAGGGTGGATATAGGTCGTGGCGGCCCGAATATAAGGGGTCAGTCTGCCATGCGCCTCTATGGCAGCCATGTCCGAGGGTTCCAAAAGCCATTGTCCGGCCATGAACGCCAGCACAACCACGCAGGCTCCACGCGCGAGCCCGAACAGCCCGCCCAGCATGCGGTCCAGCCCATCCAGCGGGGTTGCGCGCACCAGCCGCACCACCAGGGCTGCCAGCAGGTAGCCTGCCACCAGGAAAAACAGCAAAACCAGCGCAAAACTGGCCAGTTGCAACCAGAAGGGGGAGTGGATGAACCGTGCAAGCCAGGGCACGGGCACGCCATGGAAGCGAAAGGCCAGCATGAACGCCACCGCCCAGCTTAACAGGCCCAGTGCGAGCTGCGTAAAGCCCCGCCACAGCCCATGCAGGGTGGAGAGGGCCACAATAGTCAGGGAGATTGCATCTATGGCTGCCATGGGCGCAGGCTTACAGGCCCCCACGGGGCGGAGGAAAGAGGCAAAAAAGCATAAGGGGCAGGCAGTGCGGGCACGCCGGCACGGGTGGTCCGCTGGTGCAGGCCATGCCGCCTAGGGCAGTTTGCTGGTGGTTACGCGCCATGGCCTGCTTGGACTGCCGTTTTTCTTTTTCCGGTGGGGGGGCTGGTTGAGCCTGTGCAGCAGGTCGGACACTTCCACCCTACGTAAAAGTTCTGTCCACACATCGGTTTCGTCCACGCCGTCCTGCACCCACATGCGGCTCAGGGTGAGCAGGAACAGCGCACTCTCGCGCACAAGGTCCGCGCGCCTGGAATCAATAAAAGCCGTTGTGCAGCCGGTCGCATGCTGCCCCACCTGCAGATACAGGTCCTTGCGTTCCTGGGTAAGCGGTGGAACCTGGTGCGGGCGGGAATAGACCATTGTGGGATGATGCGCCGCACCATCCCAACTGGTCAATGCCCCGCTCATCAGATCGTGAAATATTTGGCGTGTTTGTTCATGATCACAAGTGCAGAGGTGGACTGCTCGGGGTGGAGCTGGTCCCCATCGGTCAGGGAGACGCCAATACGCCCCGCATCCAGCAGGGAGAGGATGTGGCTCTGCTCCTCCAGCCGGGGGCAGGCGGGGTAGCCGAACGAATAGCGCGACCCACGGTAGCCCTGCTGGAGCAGGTCCTCCATGTTGCGCGGGTCCTCGGCGGCAAAGCCCAGCTCGGCGCGGATGCGCTTGTGGGTGTATTCGGCCATGGCCTCGGCCATCTCAACCGAAAGCCCGTGCAGGTAGAGGTAGTCCTGGTAGCGGTTTTCCTCAAACCAGTCGCGGGCGATGTCGGAGGCTTTCTGCCCTACGGTGACAACCTGAAGGCCCACCACGTCGCGCTCGGCCTCGTTGATGTCGCGCACAAAGTCGGCAATGCACTCGCCGTCCGCGCGGGGCTGGCGGGGCAGGGCAAAACGGGCGGCCTCGGTTGTGCCGTCCTGTTCAAACAGGACCAGATCGTTGCCGTCACCCGCGGCTTTCCAGTAGCCGTAGCACGCCTGGGGCTTGAGGATGTGCTCATCCGCCGCCAGCTTGAGCATGCGTTGCAGAATGGGCCGCAGTTCCTGCCGTGCCCAGACCAGGAATTCGTCCAAGGAGCGCCCCTGCTTACGAAAGCCCCACTGGAACTGGTAGAGTGCGCGCTCGTTCAGGAACGGCAGAACCGCCTCTGGCGTGGCTTCGAGCACCTTCGCACCCCAGAAGGGGGGCACAAGGCGGGGTTCATCCGCGTTCATGCGCGCGCGGCGGGTGGCGACCTCGGCCTTGTCCACGGGGCCGTAGCCGCGTGTTTCCGCCGTTTCTGGCGTGCGGGCGTTCTTGCGGGTGGCCTTGCCCTCGCGCCGTTTCTGAATGGCGGCCAGGTAGTCGTCAAACCCGTTCTGGGCGATCTGGTCCATCAGGGTCAGCCCGTCAAACGCATCGCGCGCATAGGCCACGCGGCCGGTAGGGCTGTAGGCGGCGACACAGTCCTCCTCCACGTAGTTGCGGGTCAGGGCCGCACCACCGAGCAGCACGGGTGTATCCAGCCCCGCGCGGGAGATTTCCTCCAGATTTTCGCGCATGATCACGGTGGATTTGACCAAAAGGCCCGACATGCCAATGGCGTCCGCCTTTTCCTTGCGGGCGGCGTCGATCATGTCCGCCACCGGCACCTTGATGCCAAGGTTGACCACACGGTAGCCGTTGTTGGTCAGGATGATGTCCACAAGGTTCTTGCCAATGTCATGCACGTCGCCCTTGACGGTGGCGAGCACGATTGTGCCGCGCTGCTGGCCCTCGGCCCGCTCCATGTGCGGCTCCAGCCAGGCCACGGCGGTCTTCATGGTTTCGGCCGACTGCAAGACAAAGGGGAGCTGCATCTTGCCCGCGCCAAACAGCTCGCCCACCACCTTCATGCCGTCGAGCAGGACGGTGTTGATGATGTCCAGCGGGGCCATGGTCTGCATGGCTTCGGCCAGGTCGGCCTCCAGCCCCTTGCGGTCGCCATCGACAATGCGGTCCTTCAGGCGTTCTGGCGCTGTTTCGGCCTGCTTGCGCTTGACCGCCTCGGACGCCTTGCGGTCGGCAAAGAGGGCGAGCAGGGCCTGCAGGGGGTCGTAGTCCTCGGTCCTGCGGTCAAAGATCAGGTCTTCGGCGACCTTGACTTCCTCAGGGGCGATCAGGTGCAGCGGGCGGATTTTGGAGACATGCACAATGGCCGCCGTCATGCCCGCCTTGACCGCAAGGTCGAGGTAAACCGAGTTCAGCACCGCGCGGGCGGCGGGGTTCAGCCCGAAGGAGATGTTGGACAGGCCCAGCACGATCTGGATATCGGGGAAGGCATCGCGGATCATGCGAATCCCCTCCAGCGTCCACTGGCCCAGCTTGCGGTCATCCTCCGCCCCGGTGGCGATGGTGAAGGTCAGCGGGTCGATCATCAGGTCCGACTGGGGCAGGCCGTATTTCTCGCACGCAAACTCCACAAGGCGGGCGGCTATGCGCAGCTTGTCCTCGGGTTTGCGGGCCATGCCCACTTCATCAATGGTCAGGGCCACGACGGCGGCGCCAAACTTGCGCGCAAGGGTCAGCCGGTCGGCGGCGGGGCCTTCGCCGTCCTCGAAGTTGATGGAGTTGATGATCGGCTTGCCGCCATGCAGCTTGAGAGCGGCTTCGATGACCGGGGTTTCGGTCGAATCAATCACCAGTGGCGCGTTGACGGAGGAGGTGAAGCGCTTGACCACCTCATCCATTTCCTCCCGTTCGTTGCGGCCGACAAAGGCTGTGCAGATGTCCAGCGCGTTGGAGCCTTCGCGCAGCTGGTCGCGGCCAATGCTTACGCAGCCGTCCCAGTCATGGGCTTCTTGCAGTTCGCGCCATTTTTTGGAGCCGTTGGCGTTGCAGCGCTCCCCAATGGAAAAATAGGCGTTTTCCTGGCGTAGCGGCACCTGCGAATACAGGCTGGCGACCGAGGGCACCCATACGGCGGTGCGGGCCACGGGGGCCGGGCGGTGGCGGCCCGTGGCCTCTGCCCGGCGGCGCAGCATGGCGTCGAGTGCGGCAATATGGGGGGTGGAGGTGCCACAGCACCCGCCGGTCATGTTAATACCGTCTTCTTGCACAAAGCGCTCGACCCATGTGGCCATGTCCTGCGGGCTGAGCGGGTAATGTGTTGTGCCGTCCACCAGTTCGGGCAGGCCCGCATTGGGCAGGACGGAAATCATGCGGGGCCAGTTTTCGGCCAGCCAGCGCACGTGTTCGGCCATTTCCTGCGGGCCGGTGGCGCAGTTCAGGCCGATCAGGTCCACATCCAGCGCGTTAATGACCGTGGCGGCAGCCGCAATGTCTGGTCCCACCAGCAGCGTGCCGGTGGTCTCCACCGTAACCTGCACAAAAATGGGGAGTGTCACACCCGCCTCGGCCCGGGCGATTTTAACCCCGTTGACCGCGGCCTTGATCTGGAGCGTGTCCTGGCAGGTTTCAATCAGCACCGCGTCCACGCCGCCTTCAATCAGGCCACGGGTCTGTTCGGCAAGGGCTGCCTCCAGGCTGTCATAGTCAATATTGCCAAGGGAGGGCAGTTTGGTGCCCGGTCCTATGGAACCCAGTACGTAGCGGTGGCGGCCATCGGCAAAGCTGTCCGCTGCCTCGCGCGCCAAAATGGCGGAGGCGCGGTTGATCTCGCGCGTGCGCTCAGTCAGCCCGAATTCGCCCAGCGTAATGGGGGAAGCGCCAAAGGTGTTGGTTTCCACCATGTCCGCCCCGGCCTCAAAATAGCCGCGGTGGATCTCGCGGATCAGTTCAGGGCGTGACAGGGTGAGGACTTCGGTGCAGTTTTCCTGTCCCCAGTAGTCACGCTGGACATCAAGGTCCAGCATCTGGATGCGAGAACCCATCCCTCCATCACAGAGCAGAACCTGATCACGCAGGGCATCAAGAAGCGGCAGACGAGAAGACATGACAGCACAGGACCGAAACAGTGGGGAGGACAAGCCCCAGCCGCGCGAGCAGGCCAAGGCCACATCCTTATTCCAGACAGAGGCAACCCTGTCCACCGGCATGCATGCGCCACCGCCAATGCGGGGGGGGCGTATGCCACTTTTTGTTCTGGCCGAGGCACCCCAGGGGCAGGCGTGGCGGCAC